>JAIOTH010000077.1 GCA_021106915.1 bacterium
CAGATTGAGATGTCACAATTTTAGCGACCTTACCTTCATAAATTTCACCGACCGCAATTTTTTTAGTTAAATTCTTAATATGTTCTACGGCCTTCTGAGCACCTTCTCCATTAGTAGAAGTAATAAAAACAGTTCCATCATCTTCTAAATCAATCTGCACATCATAATCAGCAATCATTTGATTAATCATTTTACCACCAGGACCAATTACAACTCTAATATCTTCTGGATCAATTTTCATAGTAATAATTCGTGGAGCAAATTCTGATAATTCTTTATTTACTTCTGGAATAACCTTATTCATTGTTTCTAATATTTTCAATCGAGCATCCTTAGCTTTAGTTAAAGTTTCTTTGCAAATTTCTAAACTAATTCCGTGTAATTTAATATCTAATTGAATAGCAGTAATTCCTTTTTCCGTACCAGCTACTTTAAAATCCATATCACCACTATGATCTTCGATTCCTTGAATATCAGTTAAAACTACATAATCATTTAAAGTTTCTCCAGTAATCAATCCCATCGCAATTCCAGCCACTGCTCTTTTAATTGGCACTCCAGCATGCATTAAAGCTAAGCTAGAACCACAAGCCGAAGCTTGAGAAGAAGAACCATTTGAAGATAATACTTCTGAAACCACTCGAATTGTATAAGGAAAATCTTCTTTGTTAGGTAAAACTGGAATTAAAGCATTTTCCGCTAAAGTACCGTGTCCAATATCTCTTCGAGAAGCTCCTCGATTCGGTTGAACAGAACCCACTGAAAATCCTGGAAAATTATAATGATGCATGTATCTCTTAGTTCCTTCAATTTCCATACCATCTAATAATTGTTCAGCTCCTGGAGATCCTAAAGTGACAATTGATAAAACATGAGTAAGTCCTCTTTTAAACAAACCACTACCATGAGTCCGATTAAATAAACCAACTTCACAATTAATTTCTCTGAGTTCGTCTATTTTTCTTCCATCTGTTCGTAATTTTTTATTTAAAATCATTTCTCGAGCCTTTTCACTAAGTTTTTCATCAAGAATCCTCATTCCGAAAGATCTTAATTCTTTAGAAATTTCATTATCTTCTTTTAAGACTTCATTCAAATCTTGATTTAAAGTCCTAATATTAGCTTCAGTTTCTACCTTATCAGCCGTAAAAATAGTTTGAACATCTTTATCTTTCAAAAATTCTTCTATCTTTTGATTGATTAATTCTCGTTGAGATTTTTCTTCTTCATCTAATTGTGATTCAGCAGAAATCTTTTCAGCACCAACTTCTTTTTGAATATCTTGGACAAATTTAATCATCTTCTTGATATGCTTATCTGCAAATTCAATGGCTACCATAACATCATCTTCGCTTGATTCCTGACAACGAGCTTCTAGCATATCAATACCAGCTGGAGTTCCAACTGTAAAAATTTCAAAATCACTTTTAGCTCGAGCTGTTTTAGTAGGATTTAAAACTAATTCATCACCAATTTTTCCAACTAAAAAACCAACTGCTGGGCCAGCCCACTCAATTGGTGAAACCATTAAAGCTATTGAAGCTCCTAATAAAGAACAAAAAGATGGATCATTTTCTCCATCATATTCTAAAACACTAGCTACAATTTGAACATCTTTCCGAGAAGTATCATTAAATAATGGTCTAATAGAACGATCGATTACTCGACCAGTTAAAACAGCTTCGTCAGTTGGACGACCTTCTCTTTTAATCCATCGTGAACCTTTGATCTTACCAGCAGCATATAATTTTTCACTATATTCTACTAACAAAGGAAAATAATCAATACCTTCTCTTTCTTCACCTTGAACAGCTGTCACTAAAACTGAAGTTCCACCATATCTCACTAAACAACTTCCTGATGTTTGCGGAGCATACTTACCAACTTCTACTGTTAACTCTCGTCCCGCAAACTCTATCTTAAAATCTTTACTATAATTTTTGTCCTTATCTTTTTTAAAAAACATTTATTTTTTTATTTATTTGTTATTTATCTCCACCCTCATCTTCTTTTTTCTTATCTTCTTTTTCTTTTTCAATCGCTTTTTCATGATTTTCTTTTTCTTTAGCTAAATCGTCGTCAATTTTCTTTTGATCTTCCTCAGCAATTTCCGCAACATTAATTACTTTAATATTCAATTTTTTAACTAATTTGAAAAAACTCTCCCTATTATCTCTTTCTAAAAATCTTAGCAATTTTCTTCTTTGATTTAATTTTTTAATCAAACCTCGACGAGAAGAAAAATCTTTCTTATGCTCTTTTAAATGTTCAGTCAATTCCTTAACCTCTTCTGTTAAAATAGCAATCTGCACCTCTGAAGATCCAGTATCATTTTTATGAGTCTTAAACTTTTTAATAATCGCGTCCTTTTTTTTCTTGTCTAACATAATCTTTTCCTTTTTCGCATACCAAGTTATATTTAGTTAGACTTTTAAATATAGCCGAGTATACGTTATTTTTTAATTACTTATTACGACCTAGTATAGCGGTTTAGAGCTTAAAAGTCAACCTAATACTTGATTTTTTTATTTAAAAATACTATACTGTTATTACTTTATTTAAATATAACCCAGTCGCTATCGTCTAGTGGTTAGGACATTAGGTTTTCATCCTAAAAACCGGGGTTCGATTCCCCGTAGCGATACCATCGAGCTGAGCTCGATACCATTATCAAAAAATTCGGCTAAATACCGAATTTTTTGTTTTATTTTGAAATTCTAAATTTGCAACTATTTATCTAATTTCCTAAATTCCTAAACATCGGCATTCCTGTAGAAGGACTAGTTGGCACATAAATAGTTCCTGCTCGATCTTTAAGTTCTTTAATATAAGAATAATACAAATAATTTTGAGTTAAACTTTGATTAATAATTCTTTGGGCTTCCATTTGACCTTCAGCTTCAATAATTTTTCTTTCTTTCTCTTTCTTTTCTTTATCTAGTAAAAATTCATATTTTTGAGCTTCCTGTTCAGCTTGTAATTTTTCTTGAATAGATTTTGCTAAATTAGCTGGCAATTGAATATTTCTTAATAAAACATCCTCTACAATTACCCCTCGTTTTTCTAATTTTTCTTTTAAATTATCAGTAATGCCTTGAGCTGCTTCTTGTCTTTTTTCAGAATACACTTCTTTAGCGGTATAACTAGCAATTACTTCTCGAATAGAACTCCTTATTTCTGGTCGAATAATTTTTTCCTCATAATCCATACCAATATTTTTATAAAGATCCGAAGCTTTTTCTTCATTTAAACGATAAAGTACGGTCATATCTAAATCAACATTTAAACCTTCTTTAGTTAAAGAAGAAATTGAATCTGCTCCTCTTTTTTTACCCTCTCCTTGAATAACGCTCATAGTATATTCTTCAGTTCGCACACTCATTTTGTACACTTTTGCCAAAGGAATTACTAAATGAAAACCAGATCGTAATTCTTGATCTTTTACCCTACCAAACAAAGAATAAATTCCGGTTTCACCAGCATCGATAATAATTATTGAAGAAAAGAAAAGCCAAAGTACTGCAATGGCAATAATTACTCCTCCAAATAACTTTTTAAAATTTCCTTGATTTTTTAAAGCGTCTAAATTTATTGCTTCATCCATATTTTTATTGTTATCCTCAGCATTTCCTTGAAAATGTGAAGTTTTGTTATTTAGTTTATCCCCCCACTTTTCAAAGTGTGGGGATTTATTTAAAATTTTTAAAATATCTAATTTAATATAGCCTTTTTTAACTGCAAAGATTAAAGCGACTACCACAATTATAAAAAATAAAAAACCTCCTCCATTCTTCAACATTGGAGCAAGAATTACAAAAGCAAATATAATTAATGGTAATTTTTTTAACAATTTTTCATTATTCATGTTTGTATCTTAGCATTTATCTGAAAAAATGGAAGCATGAATTATGTTATAATTAATTCATTAAAATTTATCTTTTAAATTTAACCTTTCAACTTTAAACTTATTTCCTATGCCCAAAATTGCTATCATCTCTGATTCCCACGACAATATTGTCCGTATTGATCAGATGTTAAAAAAAATAAATAAATTAAATATCAGAACCATTATTCACTGTGGTGATGTTTGTACTGCTGATACTTTAAAATATTTATGCAATAATTTTTCCGGAAAGATTTATTTATCCCTCGGAAATGTTGATATTGATCATGGTATAAATCAAAAAAATTTAAAAAACATTAAAATATTTCCTAAATTTGGTGAGATCAAAATTGATAATTTAAAAATTGCTTTCGTTCATTACCCAGATAAAGCTAAAAGACTAGCTAAAACCAAAAAATATGATTTTGTTTTTTATGGTCATACTCATCAACCCTGGGAAGAAAAAATTAATGATTGTAAAGTAATTAACCCCGGCACTTTAGCGGGATTATTTACTGGAAGCACTTTTGCTATTTTAGATACTACCTTGTCTGCCGACAGGCAGGAGACTAAAAAAATGGAATTAGTTATTTTGTAAACAAAACTAAAAAGAACTCTTTAAAAAGTTCTTTTTTTATTTACAAAAAATTTATTACTTGACATATTACTAAATTAATGATATAGTTAAAAATCAAAATTTTAAATTTTGATGTTCTTTGATAATGTGAAAACGGAGGAATTGAACATGTTAACTCATGCTGTAATTATCATTAGTAGAACGACGAGGTTTTACTTGTTGATAATTTATTACCCTAGTTTCCTAGCAGCACTAGAAAAAGGAAACAAGCTTGATAAAAAAACAAGCTTTTGGGAACAATCAGGCGGGACAAAAACCGCACGGAGGAATTATGTCAAAAAAGACTAAAAAATTACCACTGAGCCGAAGAATATGTAAAAATATAACAACATATTCTAAGGAATATCAAGGAAATCTGATTATGATTACTAATATCGTAGTCACGCTTATCATTGCAGTTGTCTTTGGCGTCTTGCAATTCATTGGTCACAACTATTTAGCTAATTATTATCAAAAATTTATTGTCAGCAGAAATATGTGGTCTTTTAATCTATTAGTAGCGACAATTTTGGTTATATTAGTATTGTGGATGATCCATCGATACTATAAAAGCCGTCTTTGTCCCTGTGAATTTTTCTATCCAATGAAAACTTGGCTTCATTCTATATTTATAAAAATATTTATAAAGCCAAAATACCAAAAACTAATGGAAATAATTGTCCATAAAACGACACCAATTTCATTCGGTCTCCGAAATAATCGTTGGAATTATAAAAACGCAAAAATTGGTAAAAAAGTGAATGAAAAATTAGCTCAATTAGCATATCAATATATTGAGCAAACAAAAAAAGCAGACAATAAGCTATCTAAACAATGTTCTCAGAAATTAAAATTTAATTTTTGGAAAACATGGGAGTTAGCCAATGACTTGAACATTTCTGTCTTTTCTAATAGGAAAATTGCTACTGAATACCATAAATGGTATAAAGTAGAAAAGGAACTGGGTATTGAAAAATGCGAAGAGTGTAAAGAAAAATTCCAAGCATTTTGGACACCTGATTACAATGAATATCAATTCCAAGGTTTAATAAACTTGGAGGACTTCATGCTTAATCACAGTATTCACCTTTTAGATAAGTTCATAATAGCTTGTGATAAAATCCTTCCTGGTGAAGATGCTCATCAAATAATAGCTCATCAAGTATTCCAAGGTTTCAATTTTGAAAAAATAATGAAACCAGAATGGAAAGAAGGAATCAAATTTGCTAAAGAACTAAACGCAGTAATGAATGAACATGAAAAATTAGTGCACCTACTGCAAAAAACGAAATTGTGGGGAAAAATAACCGAAAATTCTTATTGGATAAAAACTTTCCGCAGATTCCTTGAATTAGGCCATTTTGAAAAGAAATATAAAAATGCCATGTGGGGACAAAAATCTAATATTGAAAGACCTTGGCTAAAAAACACTCTCAATTCAAACTCTGAAGCTACCAACATTTTCTTCGGAAAAAATGGACATTATGATCAAAAAGCTATTGATCAATTTTTCTACAAATATTTCAATGTAGGAAAAGGAATATTAGCTGATAAAAGATATTATCTCTCTCAGGAGGTGAAATCATGAAACTGATCAAACTAACTACCATCTTACTTTCAATTGCCTCTGGTCTTACAACTTGGCAGGGATTTTTGAAAATGCTCCAATATAATCCTTATGGAAAAGCTTTTTCCGTTATTTGGGCATTAGTATCTGCATTTTCGATTACTATCATGTGGCTTACTTTATACAAATGGTTCCCTGAAGTTGATGAAAAAACTCAGAAAAAAATGCTATGGACTTTTCCGTTGGTACTCACTTTTATCTTCTTAGTTTCTAGCTACCTTTCTATTATAGGACTAGGTGGAGACATTGTTGAACTGGCTCACATGGAAAATAGCATCAAGGAAGCTGATGAAATCCTCCTAAATCTAGGTGGAGAAGTTGAAAATGACTTAAGTTTCGCTAACTCTGTGTCTCTTTTTGAAAAACAATTTGAGTCTCTAAGAATTTTTGAAACAAAAGGTGGAGTTTCCGGCATACCAGGTACTGATATCGTAGTTTATCAACTAGAATCACTAGTCATAACACTAGGAAATCTTAATGAAAACCTGCAAAAAAGTATCAAGGAACGTCGACGAGCAATTAATGAAGCTAGAACTGAAATTTCCTCCCTCCGAGAAGTAATTAATGATTTCGAACTTTCAATTAATGAAAAGAAAATAGACTTCTCCATGAAACTTTCTACTATAAATCAGCTTTTTAAACGAATTAAAGGGGCTGAAGTTAACAACACTGTTCAAGGTGTTGTTAAAAGTATGGAAGACTTCTCTCCTAGCAGAAAAATTGGGATGAAAAATAAAAACATCGTTGACGCCCAAAAAAATGCTACCGAGAAGATACTATCCAGCGTTAATGAAGCTAAAAAAATAATGAACAAAACACTGGAAACTAGAAAAAGGAGATACAAAGAATTCGAGATATTAAGGCCAATGAATATCTCTTTAGCTGTCTGGAAATACGCTAATCATATTCCAGCTGCTTGGGCTGGAGGAATTGGCTTTGATTATTTCCCATTAATTTTCTTTCTTTGGATAATATGGACCGCCGAGTCCAGAAAAGAAAATGAAACGAAAAAAGAACTTTTGGATATTGAAAAATATCCAAATGAATGATTTAATAGCTACTCGTTCTAGCTAGTAAATTCCAACCGATTCACATTATCAAAATAAAAATGGAGGAAAAAATGAAAAATCATAATTTACTATTGGTACTGATATTTGCAGTAATAATTAATTACATTGCAAATTGGCATCAATCGTACGCTGATGAAAAATATTTCATTAGCAACGAAACTGATCCAGAAAAAATCATAATTCCCGAAAAAGTTGAATATATCGAACTAAACGATATAACAACATTAGAGGGCATCATAATTCCAAATAGCGCGAGGCAATTAAATGTCCCAGCGTTAACACATTTGGAAAAAAGTTTCAACGGCAAAAATCTTATTTCAATTTTTGCTGACAACATAAAATACAAGAATTTTCACTATCAAAGAAAAAATAAACCACTAAAGTATGTTCGATTAAAAAATAACAAACTTTATTTTTAAAAACTTTATTTTTCTAAGATAGAATATAGAGCTCCACTTCATTGAGGAGCTCTTTTTTTATTCGTAAAAATTTATTTTTCCTTCTTCTTTCCAAACCACTCATATATCCCTAAGCACCAAGAAAAAGTATAAATAATACTCAAAAAGAAAACTCCCCATTGTTTATTTATATAAGAGGTAATAAACCAAAATGGTTGAGACATTAAACCAAGAATAAATCCCCATTTATTTTTCTTAGCTACTAAAATAATAGCTGATACCCCAAAAAAACTAATACCTATTTGAGAAATTAAGTTGTAATCCATATTATTCTTCCTGATTATTATCTTCTGAATCCTCTGCTGATTCTTCACTTTTCTCAGACTCATCACTTTCATCTTCACTCTCATCGCTACTTAATTTTTCTACTCCCACCAAACAAACAGCCTGCCATGGAACATAATGGGAACGAACTCTTTCTTCAAAAATTTCTCCATCAACATACTCTACCTTATAATCAAAATAAGCATCTGCTCCATTATGAGCTGATTCTGTACATCTTCTTTTTCCTGGCTCTAAATCCAAAGTTTCAATCTCTTTAGTTGGGCCAGGACCAACGATATTATAAATTATTGGATCCGTCACAGTCACTTGACGACCATCTTTAGTTCCCCAAAAATCAAAATATAATTTAGTACCCACAATTCTAGTTTGAATTAAAATATGCTTATCCGTGTCATTAACAAATTTCATATC
>JAIOTH010000141.1 GCA_021106915.1 bacterium
AGAGTTTTCTATACTGCAACTACTATAATAATTTTGTCTTTTCTTATGTTTTCTGTAAATTTTTTATATTCTTATAAGGTGAGTATAGTTTTTAAATACATAATCATTTTATTCACTTTATATATATTTTATATAATTTTTTCTGGTGATTTATTTATAGGAGTGTATGAATACAAAGGATTAATGTATGAACTTGAGGATAGAACATTGCATCTTATTTATGGAATTTATTTTATAGGAATTATGATTTACAGTCATTATTTGTTATTTTTGAAATATTTTAAATCGCAAGGTGTTAATAAAAATAGATCCTTGTTTGTCATTATAGGCACTACTATCTCATTTATATTGGGAACTTTTTTTGCTTGGTATATGCCTCATATCAATAAGCATCATTTGGATTGGATTGGTCCGATATTTATATTGTCTATGACTTTATCAATAGCTTATTTATTATTTAAAAAAGATTAGATTTTTATATGTCAAAAATTTTATTAATATTCTATGGAGGTACAGGACTTTATGATAAAAAGTCGGGTTTTAAGTTTGTAAAAGATCATCAGCAAGTCTATGATTGGTTGCAAATGATTCCGGAACTATCATTAATGGCTCAGGTCAGCACTAAAGTTATTAATAAAGAAAAAGAACTTTTAGCTAAGAATAATATTATTGAGTTAATAAGTATTATTCAAGAAGAAAGTGATAATTATGATGGAATAATTATTTTACATGAAGTAGACTCAATCCCAATTTTAGCTAATCAATTATTTTGGCAGATTAAAAATCCTCAAAAACCAATAGTGATTACTGGCTCCAATGTAATTGAAAAAGGAGGAGAACAAATTGCAGATTTATCTTTTAAAGCTAATATTATTAATGCTTTTCAAATGGTAAATACAGGTTTAAGAGATGTTGGTGTGATTTATGGTAATAAAGTTATTCATCCTAGTAGAATTTTTAGAAAAGAATTTTTAGGATTAAATATTTTTGGTTCAGTTGATAAAACTTATTTAGCTAAAATAGATTTTGGTTTATCTTTAGAGACAAAAAATGAGAAAAAGGATGACCCTCAATATTTTTATAAATTTAATGATGATTTTTTATTTTTTGAAAAAGTGCCTAATATTAAATTTTTGAATAAATTATTAAGTACTGAAAATTCAATTAAAATTTTAGTTTTTAAAGCTTGGCCTAATCATATTACAGATAAGGAAAAATTATTAGAAATTTTGAAGTTACATAATAAGAGTAAAAAAGTTATTATTTTTTACAATAAATTAGGTTTTGGGAGGGATTATTTTCAAGACACTATAGTAACAGTTGGAAAAATAACTTCTGAGTGTTTAAATGCTAAGTTATCTTGGATTTTAGGTCAAACTCAGAGCCAAGTTAAAATTAGAGAAATGTTAAAGCAAAATATGAGGGGAGAATTTTTAGATTAATAATATATTTAATAGGATTTATTTCATTAAAGCCAAATAAAGAGTGGTATATTTAATAAAATTTATCCTGTTAAATCAAACAAAATAATAAATTATTTAACGGGATTTATCCTGTTAAATGAAACATAAAAATAATTATTTAATAGGATGAAAGTTTTTTATTGTGCGAACTTAGATAAATTAAAGAATCAATACTGGAAAGATAGATATATTGCAATCCATAAATTTTTGAAGTCCAGCGGAGTTAATTTAGTTAGTAATTTGGAAAAAAAGATACTAATGGGCGATAAAGACGCTCGAAAAAGTATTTCTTATGATCAAATTGAAGCAGTTATAATAGAGGGAAGTAAAATTGCTTCTGATACTGTGTATATTATTGCTACAGCTTTAGCCTATAAAAAGCCAGTTCTATATTTGATTGAAAAAGGTAGTCAGGTTCCAGACCAGCTTTCTTATATTAGAAAAGATAAAAATTTGGGAGAGAATTTTTATTTAAAATATTATTTAGAAAGTTCTAAAACTAATAATTTTGGGTATATTATTTTAAATTTTTTAAATTTATTAGAATCAGGGGAAATTTTTAAGGAAAAGTATGATGTTAAATTTACTTTACGAATATCTTCTAAAATAGAAAGATATTTAAATTGGTTTTGCAAAAAAGAAAAAATTTGTAAAGCAGATTATTTACGAGGAATTTTAAACCAAAAAATTGAGGAAGATAAAAAATATAAAAGTTTTTTGAGAAAAATTTAAACAAATAAAGAATATTATTAAAAAAAGCTCATTTAAAAGAGTTTTTTTATTTTTTAATTATTTGTATTTCTTTGGAAGGCGTGATTTATCCATTTTTATATGCTAAAATTAGGTTATATTAAATTATTATTTTATTATGTTCCAAAATACTATATATCAAAGATTTGAAGATATCGCTTTAGAGATGAAAAATCATACTGCTTTGGCTTATTTATTTAAAAATCGTTATCAAGAGATAAGTTATAGAAAATTAAATGATTTGGTTTTGAAATTAGTTAATTATTTTTTGGATATTGGATTAAATAAGGGGGATCGAGTGATAGTTTTGAGTGAAAATAGATGGCAGTGGCCAGTAATTGATTTAGCTTGTAATTATTTAGGCCTTATTTTAGTTCCTATTCACACTACTTATAGTGAAAAATATATTGATTATATAATTTCCGAAACAAAGCCAAAGTTAGCCTTTATCTCTAATCAAGAATTGATAAATAATTTTTTTAAGATTAAAAAAGAACTAATAGAGAGTTTTTTGGAGATAATTGTTTTTGAAAAAGATATTCAAGCTGGTTTTAAGGTAAAATATTTTAAAGAATTGATCAATAAATATTCTGATGATGTTGATCAAAATCCAATTTCAGATTCAGGAGCTATTATGACTATCATCTACACTTCTGGTACTACTGGTATGCCCAAAGGAGCTATGCTTTCTAATCAAAATATTATTACTAATCTTGAAAATGTGACAAAATATGTACCAATTAAGAAAGATGATAGATTTTTTTCAGTTTTACCTTTATCGCATATTTTAGAAAGAATGGCAGGGCAAATAACTCCGCTTTTAATGGGTTCTTCAATATATTATGCTCGTAGTCCTAAAACTTTAAAAGACGATATTAAAAAAGCTAAGCCCACTATATTTGTTTCAGTTCCTAGAATATTTGAGAAAATTTTTGATGCTATTCATGATAAATTAAAAATTTCCCCTAGAATTAGTCATTATTTATTTTATCGGGCCTTAAAAGTGACTA
>JAIOTH010000054.1 GCA_021106915.1 bacterium
AAAAAAGAAATTAAAAATTTAGATCAAGATTTTAATAATTTAATAGAAAATATTAATTCGATCCAAAAAACCTTCAAAATCAATAATAATGAACTGCTAGATAATTTAAATTTTATTGCTAGAGTTCTAAATATCATTAATCCTCTAAATAACCATTTAAATAAAATTCTAGGTAACCAAGGCTCTCAAAAATATTTATTATTATTTCAAAATAACACAGAGTTAAGACCAACTGGTGGATTTATTGGTTCTTACGGAATATTAAAGATAGAGAATGGTAATATTAAAGAATTATCTATAGATGATATTTATCATTTAGATGTTAAGGTTATTGATAAATTACATAACAAAGTACCAGAGCCTTTGGCTAAATATTTAAAAATGAAAGAATGGTATATGCGAGATTGCAATTGGTCTCCTGATTTTCCTACTAGTGCTCAAGATTGTTTAAGTTTATATTATATAGAAAGTGATGATCAGGAAAAAATAGATGGCATAATAGCTATTACTCCGACTGTAATCGCAGAATTGTTAAATATTATTGGTGCTCAAGAAATAGAGGGAATTATATTTGAAAACGAAAATTTTACAGATGATTTACAAAAAGCAATTGAATTATACTATGCTGATAGAGGAGATACTCATTGGACTCGAAAAGACATTATGAATTCTTTAGCTCAAGTTATAATCCAAAAAATAAAAAATCTAAAAATTTCTGATAATGCTCATCTTTTAGAATTATTATCTAAAAATTTAGATAATAAAAATATTTTGCTTTATAGCTCAGATCAGAATGTCCAAAAAATATTTAAAAATCTAGATTGGTCCGGAGATATTAAAAATAAAGAAAATGAATATTACCACCCAGATTATTTAATGGTAGTAGATTCTAATTTAGCTAGCTCTAAATCTGATCAATTTATAGTCAGAAATGTAGAATATACTATTCAAGAAAAGAACGACAATTTATTGGCTCAAGTAAAAATCACTTATCAACATCAAGGAAATTTTTCTTGGAATTCGACTAAATATCGAACTTATACTAGATTATTAGTTCCTCAAGGCTCAGAATTAATAAAAGTTGAAGGTTCAATGGAAAATGATCAAATAAATAAAAAAGGAATAACAGATGTTTATAATGATCTTAATAAAACTGTTTTCGGAACTTTCATAGCTATTGAACCTCAAGAAACAAAAAGTTTAATTTTCGAATATAAACTACCTAATAGAATTAAAAAACAAATATCTGAAAATAAATATCAAATTTATATTCAAAAACAACCTGGAATTGAATTTATCCCTTATACCTTAAAAATTAAATTTGATGACGATTTAAAAAACTGTCAAAGTAACATTAAAAATACAGTCAATGAAGATACTTCTGATTTCAAAGGTGAATTTATAATTTATAATGATTACTTTGTAGGTATTAAATGGGGAGACAATAATTAAGATATTTGAATAATTTAAGTAAAATTAAAAATGTTTTAAATCAAATAATTAAAAATATTGAATCAAATAAATACGGTTTTAATATTGATGACTGCTTATTAATTAGAGAAAATTCAATTGAAAAAAATAAACCTAAACCTAAAAAAAAATACCCTAAAATATTTAAAAATATTAATTTAGATATTGAAAGTGAATCAGAAAAAATTAATATTGAAGAGAAGAAAAAAAATATTATTGGTAATAATCATTATTTAAAGCCCAAACAATAATTTAGAAGCAAAATTAAGTTAAGGTTGATTTTTAAATGATTATCATATATTATTCTATTATTATAATTAAGTAAAAATTATTGATACTTTTTTAACTTTTAATTAACGACACATATGTCCAAAACAAATAAAATTAGATTAACTTTTTTATCTATTATATTTATAACTATTATAACTAGTTTAATAGTTTATCCTAAAGTACCTGATTGGGTTCCTCAAAATGACTTTTTTAACAAATTTAAAATTCATTTAGGTCTAGATTTACAAGGTGGAGCTCATTTAGTGTATGAAGCAGATTTTTCTAACATTGAAGTTAAAGATGAGAAATCAGCCTTAGAAGGAGTTCGAGATGTTATAGAAAAAAGGGTAAATACTTTTGGAGTTGCTGAACCATTAGTACAAGTAGTCGGAAATAATCGAATTATTGTAGAATTAGCTGGCGTTTTTGATATTCAAGAGGCTATATCTCAAATTGGCGATACTCCTTTATTAGAATTTAAAGAAATGACTGAAATAACGTATAGCGACGAAGAAAAAGAAGAAATTACTAAAAAAAATCAAACACAGTTAATCAAAGCTTCTGAAATATCACAAAGAATTCAAGATGGAGAAGATTTTTCCACTTTAGCCCGAGAGAACAGTGAAGACCCAGGATCAAAAGAAAATGATGGAATTATTGATTTTGCAAAGAAAGAACTTCTAGATCCAGCTTATGCTGAAGTAATTTTTGATAAATTAGCAAATGATGAAATTCATTCTGAAATAGTAGAAAGTCAATTTGGTTATCATATTATTAAAAAATTAGAAGAAAGAGGAGAAGATGACGAAAGAGAAGTAAAATCGCAACATATTTTATTTATCAAGGCTGATGCTTTAAATCCTCAAACTGAATGGCAAAATACTAAACTTTCTGGTAAAAATCTAAAAGAATCAAATGTTTTATTTGACCAAACTACTGGTAATGTTCAAGTTGGTTTAAGTTTTGATGATGAGGGTAAAGACTTATTTGCTGAAATTACTGAAAGAAATATTGGTCAACCAGTAGGAATTTTTCTAGATGGTGATCCAATTACCATACCTACTGTTAATGAAAAAATTAAAGATGGTAGTGCTGTAATTACTGGCGACTTTAATTTAATAGAGGCTAAAAAAATGTCTCAAAGATTAAACGCTGGTGCTTTACCAGTACCAATTAATTTAATTAGTCAACAAACCGTAGGAGCTAGCCTAGGTCAAGAATCTTTAGATAAGAGCTTAAAAGCTGGTTTAATTGGTTTAATTATTTTGGCTTTATTTATGATAAT
>JAIOTH010000140.1 GCA_021106915.1 bacterium
ACATATTTATTAATTTTTAGCTGAATATATGAACAAAATAGATAAAATAAAAAATGACTTAAAAAAAGTTTCTAGTAAAAAAGATGCACAAATTTTACAGCGTTTTTTTAAGATTAAAAAAGGAGAATATGGGGAAGGAGATGTGTTTTTGGGAATTAGAATTCCAAAACAGAGAGAAATAGTTAAAAAGTATTTAGATCTAGATTTGAAAAGTTTAGAAATCTTATTGAAAATTAATATTCACGAATACCGACTTACCGCACTTTTAATTTTAGTTAAAAAATTTGAGTTGGCTACTAAAAATAATGATCAGAAATTAAGAACAGAGTTTTTTAAATTTTACTTAAAAAATACTAAGTATATTAATAATTGGGATTTGGTTGATTTAACAGCTCCGAAAATTATAGGAGCTTATCTTTTTAAAAATCAGGCTGAAAAGAAGATTTTAATAAAATTAGCTAAATCAAAAAATCTTTGGGAAAGAAGGATTGCAATTATAACTACTTTTCATTTTATTTATCAGGGTAAATATCGAGAAACTTTAAAAATTTCGAGGATTTTATTAAATGATGAACATGATTTAATCCATAAAGCCGTTGGTTGGATGTTGCGGGAAGTTGGTAAAAAAATTGATCAAAAAATAGAGGAGCAGTTTTTACAAAAATATTATCAGAAAATGCCACGAACTATGTTACGTTATGCGATTGAGAAGTTTAGTGAAAAAAAGAGACAATATTATTTAAAAAAATAAAAAATGTCAGTAAATAAAAATAATAAAAAATTTGTTTTGTATTCAGGAGGAGGTACAATGTCTGGTATTTTTGGTGCTGGAGTTGTGACAGCTTTCCAAGAAATGGATATTTATGACAGAATAGAGGCTATTTATGGTGGTTCTGCTGGAGCTATTAATGTGGCTTATTTTTTGAGTAGGCAGACTCATATTGGTTCTAGTATTTATTATGAAAATTTAATTTATGGCTTTATATATAAAAAAAATTTTATTAAGGCTCTGACACAAAGAATTTCTGGTATTTTTCGTAAAATACCAATGAAAAAAATGATGGATATAGTAGATATAGAATATTTATTTGATGTTATTAAACATAGTCCAAGTAAAAAGTTGGATGTGAAGAAAATACGTAAACAGCCCATCCCTTTTTATATTAGGGTTTATAATCTCACTAAAGATAAAATAGAATATTTAGATATTAAAAAATATAGGAATCCTTATAAAGTTTTAAAGGCATCAGTAGATGTAATTCCTTATACTTCTGATTCAGAAAGAATTGATGGTGAAGAATATACAGATGGTACTATTTTAAACCATGTTGATTTAGGGTATTTAATAAAACAATATCCTCAAAAAAAGATCGTGGTTGTTCTTAATCATCATTTAAATAGAAAATTTAGGCATTATGTACAAGGTTTTTTAGAAGGTTTGATGGCAATTTCTATTTATGGTTCAAAAGCAGTTGGTCTTTTTTTTAAAGCTGAATTTCAATTAAGAAAAGACATTAAGCTTGCTAAAAAGAATAAAAGAATACTTCTCATTTCCCCTTCTGCAGATAATCCAACAAATCCTTCTACTACTGATTCAAAAAAGTTAAAGATTACTTATCAAATGGGTAAAGATGCTGCTCAGAGGATTAGAAAATTTGTTGATTAACTTATTGAAAAGAGTTAAGTGATTTGGCTTTTATTGTTTTAATTTGTTAGTGTAAAATATTTTTTGTGAGAATTGATATGTTTACTTAATGAGATACTTAGGATAATATAAGAATATAAATCCTGTTGGTAATTTTAATGGGAAATATTAAAATTAATTGATATTGCTTAATAGAATGAGTACTAGTACGGAAGAAATCAAAGCGCGTTTGGATATAGTTGATGTTTTGTCGGAATATATCCAATTAAATCAATCGGGAATGAATTTTAAGGCAGTTTGTCCTTTTCATAAGGAGAAAACACCTTCGTTTTTTGTTTCACCAGAAAAACAAATTTGGCATTGTTTTGGATGTGGATCAGGTGGCGATATTTTTGAATTTATTAAAAAAATAGAAGGTTTAGAATTTCCAGAAGCTTTACGCATTTTAGCTGATAAAGCTAATGTTAATATTGATTATAATTATAATCCAGAACTAAATAGTCAAAAGACTAAAATTTTAGATATTTTAGATGAAACAGTAAATTATTATCAGCAAAATTTATTGAATAAAGAAAGTGCTAAGATAGCTCGTGATTATTTAAAAGATAGAAAAATTTCTAAAGAGGCTGTTGATATTTTTAAATTAGGTTATAGTGAAGATTCTTGGAGTGCTTTGTTAAAACATTTAAAAGATAAGGGTTTTACTGAAAAAGACATTGAAGCCTCAGGAATGATTTTAAAATCTTCTAAAGGCAATTTTAATTTTTATGATCGTTTTCGAGGGAGATTGATGTTTCCAATTAATAATGTTTTCGGTCAAACCGTAGGATTTACAGCCCGAGCTTTAAAGGATGATGACCTCCAAGGTAAGTATGTTAACTCTCCGCAAACTGCTAGTTATGATAAATCTAGTATTTTGTATAATTTAGATTTAGCAAAATTAGAAATTAAGAGTAAAAATTATACTATTTTAGTAGAGGGTCAGATGGATGTTATATCTTCTTATATGGCTGGTGTAAAAAACGTTGTTGCTTCTTCGGGTACAGCTTTAACTCCAGAACAAGTAAAATTATTAAGAAGATATTCGGAAAATTTGATTATTGCTTATGATGGTGATAGTGCTGGCGTCAAAGCTAGTTTTAGGATAATTGATAATGCCTTAAAGCAAGGTATGAATATTAAAGTTGTAAGCTTGGCTAAGGGAATTGATCCAGATGACTTAATTAAAGAAGATTCAGAGAAATGGCGTCAAAAAATAAAAGAAGCTCAGCCTTTAATGGATTTTGTTTTTGATAAGACGTTATCAACAGTTGATTTAAGTCAGGTTTTTCAGAAAAAACAGGCAGCCCAAAAATTGTTAATCTTTATTTCTAAAATAAGCGATGAAATTGAAAGGGAGGTTTATTTGAAAAGAATGAGTGATTTATTTAATATTGAATACGAGATTTTAAGTAAGAAAATTAAAGAAGTGTTAGAAAAAAAACAAGCTAAGAATTTTTATCAAGAAGATTCTAAAGAGAAAGACTACCAACCCAGCGAAAAAAATAAAAGGGAGGAGGTATTGAAAGAGATTATTGCTTTAGCTGTTAATTTTTCGGATAATTTAGAATATTTAGCTTCTAATTTAGAAAATGAATATATTAATTCGGTAGACATAGATGAACTTTACAAGAGTATAGTTATCTATTATACTAAAAATAATAAATTAAATATCGAAAATATGAAATCCAATTTGAATTCTGAACAATTGGATTTGTTAAATATCATTACTTTTATTTTTGAGAATCAATATGCTGATTATGATCAGAATAAATCTTTTTTAGAGATTAAAAAATTGGTTAAAGATTATAAAAAAATATTTCTTTCTGAAAAGTTAAAAAAGTTAGAATATTTAATCAAAAAAGCTGAAAGAGAAGGTGATCAAGAAAAATCAGATCAAATTAGTGCGGAGTTTATTAATTATACTCAAAAATTAAAAGTTTTAGAATAGACTTGCTACATAAAATTTTTTCATTTTGTTGCGTAATTTATCATATAGCAAGTTTAATAATCAATTTTATTTTTTTAAATTTATAGTCAAAAAGACTGTATTAAAAAATCAAAAAATTATGAAAACAAAAAAATATAAAACTAAGTCCAATAAAAAAATTGCTTCCAAAAGTAAAACTGTCTCAAGAAGAAAAAAACTTGTTCAGAAAAAGAAGGTTGTTAAAGTTAGAAAAAAGCCTGTTAAAAAAGTAACTAAAAATAAGAAAGTAAAAAAACGAGTGACTAAAAAAGTTATTACTAAAGCAAAAGCAGCGAAAAAAAAGATTGTTAAATCAAAGAAAATAGCAAAGAAGATTACTAATACTAAGAAGGCAAAAAAACAAAAAAAGAAGAAAATAGTAAATATCAGTATTATTTTTCCAGATATTAAACATTTAGAAGATTTAGTTAGAGAAGGAAGAAATAGAGGGTTTATTACCGAAGAAGAATTATTATATGCCTTTCCACAATTAGAAGAATATCTTTTCATGTATGAAGAGTTTTTAAATGATTTGGAAAAAAATAGTGTTGATATTATAGCGCGGGAAGGTGGAATTTTAGATAATACTAAAGAGTCTGAAGATGATATGAAAATTGATTTAGCTGGTGGAATTTTTGATTTAGGAAAAATTTCTTCGGATTCAATTCAGATGTACTTGCGAGAGATTGGTAAAGTTCCTTTGCTTTCTTCGGCGGAAGAAGTAGCTTTAGCTAAAAGAAAAGAACGAGCTGAAGTTTCTGCTAAAATGGCTTTGATTAGAGCTAATTTAAGATTGGTGGTTAGTATTGCTAAAAAATACACGGGACATTCTTTATCTCTTTTGGATTTAATTCAAGAAGGGAATATTGGTTTATTTAGAGCAGTAGAAAAATTTGAGTATCGTAAAGGTTATAAATTTTCTACTTATGCTACTTGGTGGATTAGACAAGCAATTACTAGAGCTTTAGCAGATCAGTCAAGAACAATTAGAATTCCAGTGCATATGGTGGAAACCATCAATAAGTTCCAGCAAGTTCAACGTCGTTTAATTCAAGATTTGGGTCGGGAGCCATTACCAGAAGAAATTGCTTACGAAATGGGTGAAGATATAGAAAAGGTTCATCATGTGATGAAAATTTCACAAGAGACAGTTTCTCTAGAAACTAGTATTGGTGATGATGATGAAGATTCAACTTTAAGTAATTTTATAGAAGACAAAAAAACTTTGCCTCCTGATAAAATAGCATCTTTAGGTCTTCTAAGAGATCATGTTAAAGAAATTATTGGTGATCTTACTCCTAGGGAGCAGAAAATTTTAGAAATGAGAT
>JAIOTH010000061.1 GCA_021106915.1 bacterium
ATCGAGGACTTCTGTTATTTGTTCCTTGTCCAATTGAAATTGCTGGTGGCAAACCTTCAATTGAATCAACGTCTGGTTTATCCATCAAATTTAAAAACTGCTTAGAGTAAGCAGATAAGGATTCCATGTATCTTCTTTGACTTTCCGCAAAAAGAGTATCAAAAGCTAAAGATGATTTTCCTGAACCAGATAAACCAGTCATTACTATAAACTGATTTCGAGATAATTCTAAATCGACATTTTTTAAATTATGAACCCGCGCACCTTTAATAATGATTTTTTTATTAGACATAGATAAAAATTGATTTAAAGGATAAAAGTTAAATATAATTTTATCACCAAATAGCTTTAGAGTCAATAACATTGAATAAACCAATACCGAAATATGAATTACAGATTGACAGTAAAACAAAAAGCCGTAACAAAGTACGGCTAAAGAAAAAAAATTAATAAAATGCTAATTCAATTTTAAACCTAAAGCTTACTTTAGGATGGGTCTCTAAAAATTCTTTTATTTCCTCTCCTCTATCAACATCAACCCTCCAGCCTCCTCTCAAGCCAATTTTATTATAAACATATCTTTCACAAGTTCTTGTTGGTCCATAATTAATGATAAGTAAGCATAAAAAATTAAATTGATCTTTAGTAACTCCAATAATTATCACTTCATCATAAGCTCTCACTATTCCTCCTTGATTCTAAATAAATATCACATTCATTAATAATTAATTCCCGTAAAGCACTCGTTGTATTTTTATCAAAATTCAAACGAGCTTTATTATGTATAGCAGTTAAAGGTCTTAATAATTTACTAGTTTTTGATAAATCAAATTTTCCTTCGTCTCCTTGCATTGTTAATCGACCTCGTTTAATAAACGATTTCAAAAATTGAATAATATTTTGGTCTTGATAAGCATTAAGAATAACCTTGATAGCCCTTTGAGTTTCATTCCAATCTTCAGAACGACGTAATTCTTCAATTCCAATACTCATTGTAAAATCTAAAAGATCCGTAGTTTTTTTATCAATCTCACTAGTTTGTTTTTTAGAGTTATAAACTATATCTGGAATATTAAGCACGGGTCTGACAACTGAATTTTCTTTTTTTTCTTGAAAAATAATACTACTCGGTAAAACTTGACCAATAGCACCATTCTGATCATGAATTTCTCGAATATACTTACTTGATTGAGCTAGGGCTTCAAAACGATCGATTTCTTTTAAATCATTATTTTCAATTAAATCTGAACGGTAAATATCTTGCAAGGGTCGACCTTTTTTATATAAATCTGGATCGTTAATCTCAATACCCCATTTATGAGAACCATACTCTTTTTCTAAACCAAGCCTCTTTATATTTTCCATAATTTCTTCTGAAGTACCTCTATATCTTTTAGTGCCTGGAATTAAAAATTTGAAAAACCAACGTGGATGTCGACGAAGCATTTCTGCTGGATCTTTAACTGTATGTTCATCATAAGTACGAAGAATGGCATCACCTTTTTGGTCAATCTTAGAAATTATTCCTCTCATATCAAAAACCATCCTATTCTCTTTATCATAATTTAGCTTTCCACCATATACACCAACAGTACTTTCATAACCCAAAGCTTCCTTAGTTGGCAAACAAGATTCTCTCATTTTACTTTGAACAAAAAAACGAATTTTTTCAATAAATCCTTCTTTAGAATCTTCTTGATTTTCTTTTTTTTCCAAAAAATCTTCTTCTCCTGAAAAATTTTCAAAACTATTCATTTTATTTATTTAAAAATTACTTCCTCAAAACTCTAATATTTCCCTGTCCAGTTTTTTTCCGTTGGTAATCATCTTTCACTCCTGCTCTTCTTTTACGACATCGTAACATATTATAAGAATAATAAGAACATTTCTTTCCTCGACAACCTTCTTGTGATGGACATTCGCCTTTAGACATTTTAGAAAGGTCCAAACCAATTAATAATGCTTTTTTAATAGTCAATTTATCCAAATTTACTGGTTTTACAGCTATAATTGAACCTTTAGAAAGATTAAAGTTCCAATGGTCTATTCCTTCCATTACTCCTGTTCTATTTAAATAATGTTTATTAAACTGATCAAAAGGAACCTTATTTCTTCGAGCTGTTTCAACTCTTAAAATTGCAATTACATCTAAAAGATCAATATTTTTTTCTTTTTTAGTTCTAATAGTAATTAATCCCTTTTCTTTAAACAAAACTATTACATCCGCTAACACCTCTTTCTTATAAAACAAATAATCAAAAATATCTTCCGTAGCATAATCAACAAAAACAACCTTTAATTCTTTTTTATTTTGGCGAGTATTAAAACTTAAAATTGAACCATCTTTAATTGCCTTTTGACAATGATTAAGAAATTCTATTCTTTTATCTTCATTAATCTTTAAATATTCCCTTAACAAGGGCAGAATTAATTTCAAAGATTTAGCTGGATCTTTTTTCTTTAATAATTTAATAAAATAAGCCCAGGAAAATATAATTCCTTCTTCATAAAAAATATTTTCCGAATTTTCTAAAGAAGCTATAGTTTGATTTACTATGGGATACTTATCTAATTCTAATTCCGGATAACTCATTAAATCTTCTAAAATATAATTCCTCTGTACCGGAAAAAAGGAAATTATTCCTTTTTGAAACTAATATTCTAAATTATGTCCTTCTGGTAAACTAGCTCTAAATTCTATTCCTGCGCTCATTAAACCACGAAAAACTTTAGAGCCATACTCATATAAAACTGCCAGACTAACAATAGCATCCACATTTAAATTTTTAGGGAGTAAAATACTTTTTATTTTTATAGGCATAATTTTTTGTTTAATTTCTAATACTTAATTTTAACTAACCACCCCTCAATCCCCTCCTTAATAAGGAGGGGAAGTAAAGGAGAGGTGAATTTTAATATTTTAATCAATTTTTTAATATTTAATTTAAGGATGCTATATAAGTACTATCTCATCAATTTAATTATAAATCAAATTACTCTTCAAGGATACGAATTGGTTTATAGGATTTGCGATGAATATCACAAGCTCCTATTTTTTGAAGAACTTCTAAATGTTTTTTAGTGCCATAGCCCTTATGTTTTTCAAAAAAATATTTTGGGTACTTCTTGGCATAATTAATCATTAACTGATCTCTATATACTTTAGCCATAATTGAAGCCAAAGCAATTGCTAGATGCTGAGCATCGCCATGCACAATAATTCGATGTTCTAAATCTCCCTGATAATAATTATCAAAACCACCAATATGATCTAATAAAGCTATATCAACTTGATCCTTAAATTTTTTACTAGCTTTTTCCATAATTAAAACATTAGCTCGTTGAATACCAATTTGATCAATAACCTTATTATCTGCTACACCAAAATTACCTAAAAAGTTTTTTCTAATTTCTGGAAACAATTTTTCTCTTTTTTGAGAACTTAATTTTTTAGAATCATTAACTTGAGCAATCAATTCTTTATTTTTTTCTAAATCCTCTTTTCTTAATAAAACACAGGCTGCTATAATCGGTCCTGCCCAAGCTCCTCGACCAGCTTCATCAAAACCAGCTATTACTTGGTAACCTTTTTGAAATAAACCTTTTTCTAAATCTGTATTGATCATAATTTAATTATAGCATTAAAAATAGTTCCAAATCATTAAGAACTGTTATTAAAAATATTCAAAAAAGAACCAAGCAAATAACTTGGTTCTTTTCTTTTTATATAATTCTATATTTTCAACTCATTTTCAATTCTCTCAATAGCTTTAATAAACCCTGCTGTTCTTAAAATTACCTGATATTTTTCTGCTGTTTCCCAAACTTCATCAAAAGCCTTTTCCATAATTTCTTTCATTTTTGAATTTACATCTTCTTCTGTCCAATGTTCGTCTGCTAAATTTTGTTGCCATTCAAAATAAGAAACAGTCACTCCGCCAGCATTAGTTAAAACATCTGGACAAACTACTACTTCCTTATCTTTTAGAATTTCATCAGCTTCGGGAGTTAAAGGTCCATTAGCTAATTCAATAATTAATTTAGCTTTTACTTGTTTAGCATTGTCTTTAGTAATTTGATTTTCTAAAGCTGCTAAAGCTAAAACATCAACTGGTAATTCTAATAATTTTTCATTAGTAATATTTTCTGCTCCCGCAAAATTTTGAACACTACCAGTTTCTTTTTTATGGCTTTCAATAGCCGCGATATCTAAACCATCATTATCGAAAATTCCGCCCTTAGAATCAGAAACTGCCACAACTTGATAACCGGCTTCTTTAACTAACTTAGCAAAAACAGCCCCTGCATTTCCAAAACCTTGAATAGCAATTTTAATATCTTTATTTATTTCTAATTTAGCCATCGCCTTTTCTAAAATATAAAAAGCACCTTGAGCAGTGGCATTTCCACGACCCTCAGAACCACCTTTTTCAATAGGCTTACCAGTAAAAGTAGCTTTGTTACCAAATTCATCAGCCATCCAGGACATAATCTCCGGAGTAGTATAAACATCAGGAGCGGGAATATCTTGGTTTGGACCAATAATTGGTTTTATTTTTTGAATAAATCCGCGAGACAATCTCTCTAATTCAGCTTTAGACAATTCTTTAGGATTAACGGTAATTCCACCCTTTCCTCCACCAAGAGGAATTCCTACCACTGAACATTTAATTGTCATCCAAAAAGCTAGAGCTTTTACTTCACTTAAATCTGTATCAGGATGAAATCTAATTCCACCTTTATAAGGACCTCTGGAATTATCATATTGAACTCTATAACCAGTAAAAATTTTTAATTCTCCACTATCCATTCGAATCGGAATAGAAACTTGAATAAATCTATCTGGACTACTTAATTTTAACAAAGTATCTTTTTTAATATTTGCAATATCACCCGCTTTTTTCAATTGAGTCATTGCATTATCGTATGGATTTTGCATAAATTTGTGATTAGCTTTTTAGCTTATAGCTTATAGGAAATACCCAAAACCAACAACTAAAACCAATTTTAACTTTTAAACTATTTAATTAAAGCGTCTATTTTTTCTTTCAAAGAATTTTTAGGTAATAATCCCATAATAGTATCCTGAGCCTCACCCTTCTTAAAAAAAATAACAGTAGGAATACTCATCACATTAAATCTTTGAGCTAAAGATTTAGCTTGATCAACATCAACTTTAACGATCTTAATGTTTTGATCTTTATATTCTTCTGATAATTCATCCATTATTGGTCCTAACATTTTACAAGGACCACACCATTCTGCAAAAAAATCTACAACAACATTCTCATTTTCTTTTAAAAAGTTATCGAAATTTGTATCATTTAATATTTCTGACATAGTTTTTTATCTTTCTTACCGTGAACCCTACCATTTACGGGAACGGTTCGTGGCTTATTTATAATTATTTATTTATTAATTTATTATTAATACCTGCCTGCCGGCAGGCAGGTATTGGTATCATTTAATTCGCCTGCCCTGAGCGAAACGGAACGAAGTGAAGTGGAGTCGAAGGGTATCATTAGTATATCATAACTTAAATTTTTTATCTTTTCCCTTAGAAAAATTAAATTTTGCTTTGATTTCTAAGGTTCGTTTTTCTATTTCATTAAAAATCATTTCAATTTGATCTTCATTATAATCATAAATACTTCGATTAGCACAATTACCTAAAGTTTTTAGCTTCTTTAAAATTTCATTAGTTCGATATTCAGCCGAACATTTAAAACGCTCTATTTTAATTTTTAAACTTTTACAATTTTTTTCCATCCCCTTAATATTAATTTAATTAATTAAAACATTCCTGTCATATTTTTATTATAAAATTTATTCTATCACAATTGCCTTATAAAACCCATCCTGTTAGATAAATTATCTTAGTTATTTGATTTATCTAACGGGATAAATATTTTTATCATATTTTATAAATGTATATCATATATACTAAATACGTACTATATTTTTATAATATAGCATATATTTATAATTGTCAAATTTAAATAATCCTTTAATAATATGAAATTAAAAACGTAATTTAGATTAACAATAATAAAAAAATATTACTCTGCCTAGGATTAGCTAATAAAAATCTCCTGGAAAAAATAAGGATTATGACCTATGATATAAACGAGAATTAAATAAGTAAAATATCATTATCAATTATTAATCTTTAATAACTATATTATGAAAAAATTAAAAAATATCTTCTTTAAGAAACATAAAATATTAGGACGTTCCAAAAAAATAGTTTGGATCACTGACTTTATTATTATTCTAGTCGTTAGTCTAGGAATAACTTTGGCTTATAATATTTATTATATGGGCAAATTTAAAGAAAATATTGTTTTAGAAATCCAAAGTATTAATTCTGAAATTGTTAGTGGGAGGGAAGAAAGTTTCGAACTCTCCTATCAAAATCAAAATAAAAAAATTATTAAAAATGCCAATTTAACTATTAATCTACCTCAAAATTTTATCTTAACTAAAACCTCTCCTGAAGACATATTCGATCCAATTACTAATACCTTCAACCTAGGAAATTTATATCCTGGCGCTAACGGTAAAATAAAAATTACTGGCATTGTTTTGGGAGAAGTAAATAGCAAACAAAATCTAATCTTTTTATTAAATTATAAACAAAACACTGTTAATGTAAGCACTTCCTCCTCATTTAGTTATCAAATTGATGAAGCCTTATTTGATTTAAAAATTGCTTTCCCCAAAAAAATATATAAAAATGTTTCCTTTGAAACAAAAATAAACCTAAAAAATAAATCTCAACAAAAGATCAAAAATATTGAGATAAATTTTATTAATGATAATTTAAAAACATCAACATCGAATTATAAAAAAAATGAGCGTTCTCTACAAATAGATGATTTAAATGAATTAGAAGAAAAAGACATCTCTCTAAATCAAATCATAAATTCCTTGGAAGGGGAACAAAACATTAAAATTGAATGTTATGCTGATATCAATGATCAAAATATAAAATTATTTAATATTTCTAAAAATGTATTAATTCACATTCCTGGGTTTAAAACTCAAATTTCTACAAAACAAAATTATGCCCCTGAAAATAAACAATTAAATTTTATCCTATCTTATAAAAACGAAAGTGACCAAAATATAAATCAAGTTGTTTTTAATCCTAGCCTAAATGATAATTTTCGTATCCAAAAACTAAATATTGAAGATCCAAGTGGTAAATTTATTCTTAAAAATAATATCATAATTCTTAATCAACAACTCTTAGCTCAAGAATCTGGAAATATAAAAATTAATTTGGAATTCCAAAAATTAAAAAGCATAATTAACCAAAATGTCTATTTAAAAATGGCTACTAACTATGAAAACGAATTCGAAAAAATTGAATATCAAACTCAGTCTACAAATGTCAAAATTCTGTCTAATTTAGAAGTTAATTCTCGAGCTTATTATTATAGTCCTAAAGGAGATCAATTAGGGATTGGTCCCCTACCACCAATAGTTGATATCCCTACTAACTATTGGATATTTTGGGAAATAAATAATTTAGGAAATGATTTAAGTAATTTTGAAATGAAAGCCCAACTCCCAAAAAATGTAACTTGGACTAAGAATATTAATGTCTTAAATGGTGAATTACAATATACTGAAACCGATAATTACATAATTTGGAAACTGGATCAAATCAATGCTCAAGGAAATTATAAAGTTGGTTTTGAAATCAGTTTAATTCCTAAATTAGAAAATGTCGATCAAGTTTTACCATTAATATATAATCTCAAATATCAAACTTTTGATAATTTTTGTGAAACTGAACTCAGTCAAAATTTAAAAAATTTGGATACTAATTTAAAATATGATCATCTCAGTCTTGGAAAGGGCAAGGTAGAAAGTTTTGAATAAAATCTCTATTTTCATACACACTTTTTCATTTAACAGGGTTGACTTTTATATAGAAAAATTGGTAATATAATCTAATTCTTTAATTATAATTGAATAAATAGTAAATTAAAAATCAAATATCTAGGAGGGTATTGTGAAAAAAGAAGAACAAAAAGCATTATGGTTGAAGTGGGGAAATTGGTTAAAAGAAGTAAGGGAAGCTTTACATTTAACTCAAGTTGAACTTGCAAAAAACTTAGATCTAGGTATTAACAGTATTTCCTTACGAGAACGAGGAGAAACTGAAATTACTGATGAATTCATATCAAAATTTCAAAATCGATATCTCAGAATAAATGCCAATTATATTAAAAACGGAGGAATAATAATGAAAATAGATATACCGAAAACAATAGACTCATCAAAGATAGTGAAAGAGAGATTTATAAAGTTACTCAAAGAATTAAACTTAAGTCATGATAGTCTTATGAAAAAAATAGGCTATACTGGACCCAGCATGTTTAATCATTATTTTTATGAAAAAGGTACTTACACTAGAATAGAACTCTTTAACATTGTTAAAGTGCTATATCCTAAAGTTAACGTAAATTGGCTTCAAAGTGGTAGCGGTAAAATGTTTGTAAAAATAAGTAAGTCTGCTATTAACATTACTTTTCCTGCCGAAAAAGAATTGCCAGCGAAAAACAAAATAATAATTTGGGAAAGAATTGAAAAATTAATCAAACTTCAAGACAATGTATCAAAAAATTATTTTATGAAACAACTTGGTTATAAAACTGGTGCAATAGCCAGTAAATACAGCAAAGGTACTGCCAATATCACTTCTCTTATCAGAAGAATTATTCGTAATTTTCCTGAATTTGATATCCAATGGATAT
>JAIOTH010000114.1 GCA_021106915.1 bacterium
AGGCTCTGGTTTTTTAATTGCCCTAATCTCAGCAGAAACTTGTCCTACTAATTGTTTATCACATCCACTAATAGTAATTAAATTTTTTTCTACTTGGGCTTCTATCCCTTCTGGTAAATTATACTCAACTGAATGCGAAAAACCAACATTTAAAACCAATTTCTTACCTTGTAAAACAGCTTTATAACCTACTCCATTTATTTCTAATTCTTTTTTAAAGCCTGTTGTGACACCAATAACCATATTATTAATCAAGCTCCTTTGTAAACCCCATAAAGAAGCTAATTTTTTATTTTCTGAATCTTTTACAGATACCAAAATTTGCTTATTCTTCTCCTCACTTTCGGTAATCTCTATTTTTACTAAATCTGGATTAACAAGTTTTTCATTTAATTTTCCCTTTGGTCCTTCAACATATATAAAACCATCTTCAATTTTTACTTGAACTCCGTCTAATATTTCTATTGCTTGTTTTCCTATTCTTGACATATTTTTTTAGTTAGTAGTTAGTAGTTTTTAGTTAGTAGTCTAATAATTTTTCTAAAAACTATTCACTACTAACTAAAAACTAATTTACCATATTTCAAATAATAATTCTCCGCCTATCTTCATACGTCGAGCCTTTTTATTAGTAATAATTCCAACAGAAGTCGATAAAACTGCTAAACCTAAACCATTCAACACTTTTGGTATTTTATCAGTACCAATATATATTCTCTGTCCTGGCTTACTTATTCTTTTAATATGTTCTATAGCTGATTTTCTATCTTGATCATATTTTAATACTAACTTTATTTCTTTGAATTTAGCGCCCGTAATTTTTTCAGCAGATTCCAAAAATCCTTCACGAACCAAAAGTTTCCCAATTTCATATTTAATTTTTGAGAAAGGTAAAACAACCTCCTGTTTTCTAACAGCTTGACCATTTCTTATTCTGGTTAACATGTCTGATATTGGGTCTGTCATCATATATTTTAATTTAATTTAAGTTATAAAATTTAAAATTATAAAGTTTAAAGTTATAAAGTCAATATAATTTTACCAACTAGATTTCTTAATTCCTGGCAATTCTCCTTTGGTGGCTAATTCTCGAAAACAAATTCTACATATTCCGAAATCTCTAATAAAAGCTCTTTTTCTACCACATCTCCAACATCTTCTAACTATTCTAGTTGAAAATTTTGGTTTTTTATTTGATTTTGCAATTTGTGCTTTTGTAGCCATAATAATTTTATTTATTGAAATCTTCCTTTAATTTTTTTTCTAGTTTTTCTTCAACAATGAAAGGCATTCCTAAATATTTTAATAAAAAATAAGTTTCTGCTCTATTTTTAGATGTACTTGTAATGGTCATTTCTAAACCATGAATATGTTCTACTTCGTCACCTCTAATCTCTGGAAAAACTGTATGTTCTTTAAAACCATAAGAAAAACTTCCTTGTCGATCAATATGTTTTTTACTGACATCAATTCCTCTAAAATCTCTTACTCTAGGAAATGTAATATGAATTAATTTATCTAAAAAATCATACATTTTATCCCCTCTTAAGGTAACTTTAATACCAATTGTCATTCCTTCTCTAATCTTAAAATTAGAAATAGATTTTTTAGCTTTAGTTAAAATTGGTTTCTGTCCAGAAATTCTTTTTAAAGTTTCTTCTGCTATTTTAGTAAATTCTTTATTAGTTAAAGACTTACCTAAACCAATATTTAAAGTAATCTTTTCTAATTTAGGAATAGCTAATTTATTTACATAATCAAACTCTTCCATCATTTTAGGAACGACTTCTTTTTTATATCTTTCTTTGGAATTTAAAATTTTCATAAAATTAATCAATTACTTCTTTACATTTTTTACAAATTCTATATTTATTTTTGTCTGAAAACTTATAAGCTACCTTAGTTTCCTTACCACATTTTTTACAAATTAATATAACATTAGAAATATCAATTGGGGCATCAAATTCTATTCTTTGTCCCTTTTCACCTTCTCTTTTTGGTCGTAAATTTTTATATCTTTTATTTATCCCTTCAACTACAACTTTTTTATTTTTAGGAAAAACTTGAACAACTTTGGCTTGTTTACCCTTGTCTTTGCCGGATAAAATTTTTACGGTGTCATTTTTCTTTATTTTCATATATTTAAACAAATTTAATCGAATTTATTAGCACAATATTAGTATTCTATATTAGTATTATTCGTATTACTATAAAACCTCTGGTGCCAAAGAAACTATCTTATTAAAACCAGCTACCCTTAATTCTCTAGCAATCGGACCAAAAATTCTAGTACCTTTAGGTTCTTTATCCTTTTCTAAAATCACTACTGCATTATCATCAAATCTAACACATACTCCATTAGATCTCTTAATTTCTTTTTTTTGTCTAACAATCACCGCCTTTAAAATATCACTCTTTTTTACCATTGAATGTGGTTGAGCTTGTTTAACGGTAATAACTATAATATCACCTACTCTAGCATATCTTCTTCGAGTACCTCCCAACACTTTAATACATAAAACTCTTTTTGCTCCTGTATTGTCAGCGACATTCAAAATTGATTCTTGTTGGATCATATATTTAAACTATTTTATTTTTCTAATTACTTGCCATCTCTTTTCTTTAGAAAGCGGTCTAATTTGCCTAATCAACACAAAATCACCTACTTGATATTCATTATTTTCATCATGAGCTTTATATCTAATGCTGATAGTATAAGATTTTTTATAAATTTTATGTCTTTTAATATTATCAACTTTAACTACTACTGTTTTATCCATTTTATCAGACACTATCAAACCCTTTAGTTCTCGGAACTTAACTTCTTTTTTTGATTTAATTTCTTTCTCTGCTTTAATCATAATTATTATTTATCTTGTTTATTATCGTTCTCTTTTTGATTTATTGTCTTTTTATTCTCTAAATCATTGACCTTCTTAAGCTCTTTCTTGGTCTCCTGATTCTTTGTTTTTCTATTATTCATTTCTGTCAAAATTTGAGCAATTCCATGACGAGCTTTTCTTAAACCCCGAACATCTTTTTCTTGTTGAGAACCAACACTAAACTTTAAAGCCCTTAAATGCTCTCTATTTTCCTTCAATAATTCATTCAAACCTTTTAATTCTTTTTTTTCTAAATCTTTATATTTCATTTTATCTTAGATTAATGTTTTTTGGTTACAAAAATTGTTTTCACTGGTAGCTTATGAGAAGCTAATCGAAAAGCTTCTTTTGCTAAAGACTCTTTAATACCTTCTAATTCAAATAATATACTTCCTGGCTTAACAACAGCCACATGATGATCAACAGCTCCTTTTCCTCCTCCCATTGGAATCTCACCACTTTTACCAGTTACTGGTTTATCTGGAAATATTCTAATCCAATATTTAGCACCCCTTTGCAAATGATGAACAATTGCTCTTCGGGATGACTCAATTTGTCTAGCTGTAATCCAACCAGCTTCTTTTGATTTCAATCCATAGCTACCAAAACTAACCTTATTACCCTTAGTGGCAATTCCTTTAATTTTGTCTACTCTAAACCATTTTCTGTGTTTTTCTTTTTTTAGTGCTAACATATCTATTATTTAATTCCCTATTTATTAAAATTATTTCTACGAGCAAAGTTATTAGGTCTAGAATACCCTCTTTTATCGTTATTATTATCTTCTTTTTGAGATTTATCATCTTTAAGATAAACCCATACTTTAACTCCCACTGCTCCATAAGTTGTTCGAGCCACTCCTCGAGAATAATCAATATTTGCTCTTAAAGTGTGTAAAGGTAATCGACCATCTTTTAAAGTTTCTGTTCTAGCAATTTCTACTCCATTTAAACGACCTGACATAATTATTTTTATTCCATCACAACCAGCCTGCATAGCTTTTTCAATAGTTTTTTTCATTACTCTACGATAAGGAATTCTTTTTTCAACTTGTTCTATTATTGATTGTAATAATATCCCCGCTGAAAGCATTGGTCTTTTAACTTCCTCAATAGTAATTTTTAAATTTTGTTTCTGATTTTTAATATACTTTTTAATAATTTCCTTCTTTAGATCCTCTATCCCGCTACCACCTCGACCAATTATAATACCTGGACGCGAAGATCTAATAACAAGTTCTATTTCCTTACCTGATCTTTTAATTTCAATTCTATCAATGCTAGCATCTTTTAATCTTTTCTTTAAAAATCTTCTAATTGTTATATCTTGCTGTAAATAGGCAATATAATTTTTATCACTAAACCATCTAGATCTCCAATTCTGTGAAATTCCCATTCTAAAAATTATTGGATTTACTTTTTGTCCCATATTATTTATCTCCTGTCTTTCTAATAAATGATTTAATATTTGATTTTTTAGCTTGTTTTTTAATTTTACTATTATCCTGTCCTAAATGTCCAGATTCTTTCTTTAAATCCATCTTTTTAATCTCATCTAAACTAACTTTCTTAGTCTTAATTTTTTTATCTTTTTGCAAATTATCTTTAGATGAAGAGCTCTCTACTTTCTTTGAAACAGATTTTTTAATTTCACTAGGAACTTTTTCTTCTAAAATTAAAGTAATATGACTAGTATATTTCTTAATTTGAGATGCTCGACCATGAGCTCTAGGCATCCATCTTTTTAAAGCTGGTCCTTGATCAACAAAGGCTTCTTGAATATATAAATTATCTCTTTCTAAAGAAAAATTATTAACTGCGTTAGCAATTGCTGAATTTAATAATTTTTGCACTGCTAAAGCTGCCTTTTTATTAGTATTTTCCAACTGAGCTAAAGCTTTTTCAATATCTAAACCTCGAATAAGATCAATTATTAATCTTACTTTCCGAGGTGACATTCTATAGTGTTTTAATTTTGCTTTTACTTCCATATTTATTAAAAAATAATTTTATTAGAAAATAGATTTACTTACCTTTAGCCTGAGCTTTTGCTATTCTACCTCCATGTCCAAGAAATTTCCTAGTTGGCGAAAACTCTCCTAATTTATGACCTACCATATTTTCAACAACAAATACTGGTAAATGTTCCCGACCGTTATGGACGTAAATAGTATGACCTACCATTTCTGGAGTTATTACTGATCTTCGCGACCAAGTTTTAACCGTAGCTTTTTTGTCACCAGGTTTAATATTAGCTATTTTTTTTAATAACTTTGGACAAGTAAATGGTAATTTTTTTAAACTTCTTGACATATATTTTAGTTAATAGTTTTTAGTTAGTAGTTTTTAGTTGATGGTTATAATTTTAATTTTCTAAAAACTATCAACTATAAACTAAAAACTAGTTTTATTTTTTTCTCTTTTTTCGACGTCTAACAATCAATTTATCACTATATTTATGTTTTTTTCTAGTCTTTACACCTAAAGCTGGCTTTCCCCAAGGAGTTTTAGGATGTTTCATACCAATTGGATGTCTTCCTTCACCACCACCATGAGGATGATCACAGGGATTCATGGCTTTACCACGAACTGTTGGCCTAATTCCTCTATGTCTCATTCTACCAGCCTTACCCCATCTAATATTTCTAAACTCTGCATTAGAGACTTGACCAATAGTAGCTAGACAATCCTTGGAAACCAATCTGATTTCACTGGAAGGTAATTTAATTTGAGCATAATCTCCTTCAATACCCATAAAAACTGCTCTGGCTCCAGCTCCTCTAACTATTTTACCACCTCTATCTGGTGCTAATTCTATATTATAAACATTCATTCCCACTGGTATTAAAGTAAAAGGAAAACGATTACCATCAGTTAATACCAATTTCTTTTTAGAATTGATTATTTTCTGACCTTCTTTCATTCCATCACCTGCTAAAATATATCTCCTATCACCATCACTATAGCAGATTAAAGCTATAAAAGCATTTCTATTAGGATCATATTCTATATTTTCAACCTTTGCTGGAATATCAAATTTATCTCTTTTAAAATCAATTTCTCTGATAAATCTTTTAGCTCCACCACCTTGATGTCGAACTGTTATTCTACCCTGATTATTACGTCCACTATTTTTCTTTTTAATTCTAGTCAATCTTTTTAAGGGAGTAGATTTTTTAGAAACGTCAGAATTCTTGACAACTGATGTTTGCCGTCTAGCTGGTGTGGTTGGTTTGTAAATCTTTATTGCCATATTTTTATATAAACTTCTGATTTATTTTCTTCGTTTTTTTTAATTTATGTAGATAATTCTATTATCAATATATTTAATGCGATACTAATATACTAATTCATTCGAATGATACGAATAATTAGTATATTAGTATCATCTGATTTGTATCATTAGTATTTTACACTCCTTCGTAAATTTCTATACTATCTCCTTTTTTTAAAGTAACAATCGCTTTCTTTTTGGCTCTAGTAGTTCCTTTAGTTTTACCATATTTTACTTTTTTACCGCTCAATCTGATTATATGCACATCTTTTGGCCAATAACCATAAACATGGTAAATCGCTCTTTTAACTTCAGCCTTATTAGCTTCTGATGCTACCTCAAATACATATTTATTTTCTGATTTTAAATAACTAGCTTTTTCAGTCACTAAAGGTTTTACTAGAATTTTATAAGAATTTTTAGTATCTTTTTTGGAAACTGAATGAGCTTTAGATTTTTTTGAATCTTTTTTTTGAGTCTTCGAAGTTGACTTACTCTGAACTGATTTACCTCTTTGAATCTCATCAATAGTCAAATCTTTCTCATCAGATTTTGAAACCTCTTTTTTATCTTTCTTTTTTCCAAATAATCCCATATTATTTAACAAAATGTTTATTAATTACCTCTATTGCTTTTTTAGTTAAAACTAAATACTCATGATTTAAAAGTGTATAAACATTTAAACTATCAGCTGCTAATATCTTAATATTTTTTAAATTTTTAGCAGAATCTTGAACATTATGATCACTTTTTTCCAAACTAATTAAAATTTTCTTTTCAGCTAATTTTAAATTTTTAATATTTTTAATTAACTCCTTTGTTTTTCTATTTGTCATTTTAAATTCTTCTACTACTTTTAACCTATCATTTTGAAATTTATCACTTAAAACCATAAATAATGCTTTAAGTTTCATCTTTTTATTAAGACCTTTAGAAAAATTTCTATCCTTACGAGGACCAAAAGTTACTCCACCACCTTTCCAAATAGGTGATCTAGAAGAACCATGTCTAGCCCTACCCGTTCCTTTTTGTTTCCATGGTTTTTTACCACCACCTCTAACTTCTGACATAGTTTTAGTGTGTGCCAAAACTTGTCTGCGGTTAGCTAAATAAGCCTCTACAACTTGTTGTACTAAAACTGGATTAATTTTGACATCAAACACTTCTGGGTTAAGTTTAACTTCACCAGTCTCTTTTCCTTCTAAATTATAAATTTTAGCTTTTAACATAATATTATAGCCATTGTCATCCTGAAGATGTCATCCTGAGCTTGACTCAGGATCTCAATTCAGGATCTCGAGATTCCGGATTAAATCCGGAATGACAACACAATCTTAATACTCTTCTTATTTAATTTCCTCTTTCTTAACTTCCTGTACAGGCGATTCGTGAATTGCTTCTTCTTTACTTTCTTCAACTTTACTCTCTTCAATCTTTATATCCTCTTTTTTATCTTTCTTGATTTCCTCAACCTTTTTTACTTCTTCCTTAATTTCCTCTGTTTTATTTTCAATTTTTTCGTCTTTTTTAATTTCTTCTTTATTTTCAATTTTTTCTAATTTCTTTAATTCATTAGTTCCGATAATAGAAACCATAGCATTTCTAGCACCAGCTATAGCTCCTTTTAAATATAAAAAATTATTTTCTAAATCTATTTTGATAATTTCTAGACCTGAGACAGTCACTTGGTCTCCACCCATTCTACCGCCCATTTTTGTTCCTTTAAAAACATGAGCTGGTCCTGTAGCTCCAATACTACCAGGCATTCTTGATTGATCTTTGTTACCATGTTGTTCATTTGTTCCATGAAAACCATGTCTTTTAACTACACCTTGAAAACCCTTACCTTTAGAAATTGATCTAGCCTTAACTTTTTCACCTTCACTAAAAGTATTAATACCTATTTGATCTCCGGCTTGCAAATCTAATTCACCTTCAAATCTGAATTCTTTTATAGTGCTAAATTTACCCCAATTTTTAAAAACACCTAATAATGATTTTTTAATTTTATTTCTTTTTCCATAACCTAAAACAACGGCCTGATAACCGTCTGTTTCTTGAGATTTTATTCTTAAAACTCTAACTGGCTCAATTTTAATCTTAGTGACTGGAACTACTGTTCCGTCCTCTCTAAAAATCTGAGTCATCTCTAATTTTTTTCCTAAAATAAAATTCATATCTCAAACAAAGTATTTATTAAAAAAAATCGTAACTTTAATCTTCTAATTAAAAATTAAAAATTTAAAGTTGCGATTCTGCTTTAAAAAATTATTTAGGGCAGAATTTAAATGACAATTTTAATCTCCTTTAAATCTTATCAAATTCTCTAGACACTTCCCCAAGGGTTATCTAATTCATCTAATAAAATATAAAATAATTTATTCCTCTATCAGAGGTTATCACATCTTTATTTCTATGTCAACACCATTCGGCAAATCAAGACTCATTAAAGCGTCAATAGTCTTTTTGTCTGGATCAAGAATGTCAATTAGTCTTTTATGGATTCTCATTTCATACTGATCACGAGAATCTTTATGAACAAAAGTCGATTTTAAAACAGTATATTTTTTAATTTTAGTTGGTAAAGGAATTGGACCAACAACTTTGGCACCATGTCGAGCAGCTACATCAATAATAGTCTTTGTAGATTGATCTATTAGCATATGATCATATGCCTTAATCTTAATTCTGATTCTATTTAACATTTTTTGATCTTTTTCTTCAGTTTTTTCTGAACCCGTCAAAGAGTCAATATTTTCTTCACTTACTGCTCCCTTTGCTAAAATTTTGGAAGACTGCTTAGTAGTTTTTATTTTATCTTCTTTTTTCATAAATAGATTATAATTAATTTAGTGAAAATTTACCCCCCACCTTTACTTTTTTTTTAAAAAAGTAAAGGTGGGGGGTAAATAGTCAAAGCTTATATCATCCTTATTTAATAATTTTAATTACCACTCCAGAAGCAACTGTTTTACCACCTTCCCTAATAGCAAACCTTTGCTTTTCCTCTAAAGCTACCGGATGAATCAATTTTACTTTCAAATTTGCTGTATCACCAGGCATTACCATTTCTGTTCCTTCTGATAATTCAACATCACCAGTCACATCACTAGTTCGAATATAAAATTGTGGTTTATATCCTTTAAAAAACGGTGTATGTCTACCACCCTCTTCTTTAGATAATACATATACTTCTGCTTCAAATTCAGTATGAGGAGTAATACTTCCTGGTTTGGATAGAACTTGTCCTCTTTCTACGTCTTCTTTCTTAGTTCCTCGTAAAAGAATACCAGCATTATCACCAGCTTGTCCTTGGTCTAGAGACTTATTAAACATCTCTACTCCAGTAACTACTGTTTTAGCGGTATCTTTAATGCCAACAATTTCAACCTCTTCATTTACTTTAACGATTCCTCTTTCAATTCTACCTGTCACAACTGTTCCTCGACCTTCAATTGAAAAAATATCTTCAATAGGCATTAAAAATGGTTTATCTAAATCTCTAACTGGTGTAGGAATATACTCATCAACTTTTTTCAATAATTCTAAAATTGGTTTTCCGGCATCACCACTAGGATCTTCAATAGCTTTTAGAGCTGATCCTTTAATAAATGGAATTTCATCTCCTGGGAAATCATATTTTTTTAATAAATCTCTTACTTCTTCTTCTACTAAATCAATTAATTCTGGATCGCTAACTTGGTCAATCTTATTTAAAAATACTACAATATAAGGCACACCAACTTGTCTAGCTAATAAGATATGTTCTCGAGTTTGAGGCATAGCTCCGTCAGCTGCTGAAACAACTAAAATTCCACCATCCATCTGAGCTGCACCAGTAATCATATTTTTTACATAATCAGCATGTCCTGGACAATCAACGTGAGCATAATGTCTAGCGTCTGTTTGGTATTCAACGTGAGCTGTTGCAATTGTAATCCCTCTTTCTTTTTCTTCTGGAGCAGCATCAATTTGGTCAACTGATTTATTTTGAGCAACACCACCAGTGGCACCCAAAACTGTTAAAATAGCTGCTGTTAAAGTTGTTTTGCCATGATCAACGTGGCCAATAGTACCAACATTAACATGGGGTTTTGATCTATCAAAGGCTTCTGCCATAATTTTACTTTCTCCCTATACAAGACGCATTCAGCGTCTATTTAATTAAATTTAATTTTTACTTAACACTAGATGTGTATAATAAATATACTAACAGAACTTATTGGAAAACGCAAGTGATTTTAGACATTATCCGGCATTATATTTTTTTTGACCTCTGCTGAATAATCTGAAAATTTATTAAAAACACTATTTGGAATTTCATTCTGTACAAACGATTTATGCTCATCCATTTCTTTAGAAAAAATCGTTTTTACTTCATTTTTCTGACTTGCCTTTAATTCTTGATATTTATCTAAACTCATCATTACTGCCAAATCACCATTTTCTCTGCTTATAAAAATTTCTTTTTTTTCTTTATCTAAAATTTCAAATATTTTATCTAATTTAAACATTTATATTTTTTAATTTTTTATTAATACATTAGATTATATTAATATTCTTAAAATGTCAATAACAATACGAATTAAGAATCACGAATTACGAAAAATCCTAATCCGTACACCGTAATTCGTATTCCGTATTTCTTACTTCCTCTCTCCAGCAATTATCTCTTCCGCAATTTTTTGAGGAGCTTCTTGATAATGACTAAATTCCATTGAATAATTTGCTCGACCCTGAGTCGTACCTCGCAAAGTTGTAGCATAACCAAACAACTCAGACAAAGGAACTTTAGAATCAATTGATTTAGCATTTCCTCTATCTTCCATATTATCTACCTGTCCTCTCTTGGAATTTAAATCTCCAATAACATCTCCCATATAATCTTCGGGAGTTATAACATTTACCTTCATAATTGGTTCCAAAATTATTGGATTAGCACTATTAAAAGCCGACTTAAAAGCCATCTTACCCGCTACTTTAAAAGATGCTTCTGATGAATCAACATCATGAAAAGAACCATCATAAACTGTAACCTCTACATCAACTATAGGATAATGAGCTAAGATACCTTCAGCAATAGCTTCTTTAACACCTTTTTCAATGGCTGGAATATACTCCTTAGGAATAACCCCACCTTTAACTTCATCATTAAATTTATAACCCTCTCCTCTTTCTAAAGGTTTGATTCTTAACCAACAATGACCATACTGTCCTCGACCACCAGATTGTTTAACGTATTTACCTTCTGCTTCAACTTCTTTTTTGACAGCTTCTCGATAAGCAACCTGAGGTTTACCAGTATTTACTTCTACGCTAAATTCTCTTTTCATTCTATCTACTAAAACTTCTAAATGTAACTCTCCCATTCCCGAAATAATTACTTGTTGAGTATCATCATCAGTTTTCATTACAAAAGTAGGATCTTCTTCAGATAGTTTATTTAAAGCCATACCCATTTTTTCCTGATCTTGCTTAGTCTTTGGTTCAATGGCCATAGAAATTACTGGCTGAGGAAAACTAATTGATTCTAATAAAATATCATCTCCTTCTGCACAAAGAGTATTACCAGTTCTAGTATTTTTTAAACCAATTACACCAGCAATATCTCCTGCATAAATTTCATCAACCTCTTCTCGAGAATTAGCATGTAAATAAACAATTCTACCAATTCTTTCTTTGGTATTAGTAGAAGCATTATATGCATAAGAACCAGCCTTTAAAGAACCTGAATAAACTCGAATAAAAATTAACTTTCCCACAAAAGGATCAGTAGCTACTTTAAAAGCTAAAGCGGAAAAATCTTCATCTTGAGCATTTCTAGTCACTTCTTCTTCAGTATCTTTTTTAAAACCTTTAATCGCTGGAACATCAACTGGTGATGGTAAATAATCCACTACTGCATCCAAAAATTTCTTAATTATTGCTGTTCGACCGTCACCAACTAAAACTGGAAAAAATTCTACAGCAAGAGTAGCTTTTCTAATTAAAGTTTTAACTTCCTCTACTGTTAATTCTTCCCCATTTAAATATTTTTCCATCATTACTTCATCAATCTCAACAATTTTTTCTAACATATCACCCCTTAACTTTTCAGCTTTTTCTTTCATATCTTCTGGAATTTTGTCTTCTTTAATTTCAGTATGCTCATCATTAGCATAAACATAAGCCTTCATTTCTACTAAGTCAACAATTCCTTGATGTTGATCATGGACTCCAATTGGCAAAAATAAAGCAAATGCTTTATCAGATAATCTTTCTTTAATAGAAGCCAAGCTCATATCAAAATCTCCACCCAAAGCATTAATTTTATTTACAAAACACATTCGGGGGACTTCATATTTATCAGCCTGTCGCCAAACTGTTTCTGATTGAGGTTCAACTCCCATTTTTCCATCAAAAATACAAACTGCTCCATCTAGAACCCTTAAGGAACGTTCTACTTCTGCTGTAAAATCAACGTGACCAGGAGTATCAATAATATTAACTCGATTTTCTTTCCAAAAACAAGTTGTAGCCGCAGATGTAATTGTAATTCCTCTTTCTTGTTCTTGTTCCATCCAATCCATTTCAGCGGCACCATCATGAACTTCACCGATTTTATGTTTTTTTCCAGTATAAAAAAGAATTCGCTCTGTCACTGTTGTTTTTCCAGCATCAATATGAGCAATGATTCCAATGTTTCTAGTTTTTTCTAATGAATAATCTCTAGCCATAATATTTTAATTTTAATCTGTAAATTTAAAAGTTGATAAAATTTGATTAAGCACATCAACCTTTATTTTATTATTATCTTTATTATCTGAATCTATAATATGTGCATTATAAATATAAGGATCTTTTTCCCAAATTGCAACTAAGTAAGGACCGACACCACTTTTCTCGCTGTTGGGGTTATAACCAAACTCATAAGTATATATATCTAATGATCCAATTTCTAATAACTCTTTTTCTGCAGATAATCCATTATAAAGTTCAATTTGTTTTTGATATGACTGTGTTTCTGTTGATGGCTTTCTATAATCAATCCACATACCTAAAAAATTTTCTGGATAATTAGAAATATTATAATTTTCGTATTTTTGATTTTCAATATATATTCTATTATTATTTTTTGTATTCTCTTCACGAATCATCCATCCTTTTGGATATTCAAATTGCAAACCAAGTTTTTTATTAACATATGTATTTAAACTTGTTTCCTTATTATTCTGTTCTTCAATTTCTTCGTTCTTTTGTTCCTCAGTTTCCCCTCCAATAATCTCTAAATTATCAAACATTAAACTTAAAATTTTTGTATCTTTTTTATTAGAAGCTAAAATATATTTTCTACCTTGTCCTTGTTTTTCTTTAACTAAAGAAAAATCTTCGCTAAAAGATTCTTCAGAATTTAAAATAAATAATCGAATTGCATAATTTTCTTTCTCTAAAGCTTCAGCATTAGCAAAAAAATCATAAACAGCTATATAGTCTTCAGTAGTTTGATTATTTGTTTTATGAAAATACCAATGATTATGATATTTAAATTTCAAGTTGTAATATTCATTTTCATATTCTCGCCATTTAGCAATTTCTAAATCAACGTCATCTTTTTCATTAATATCCTCAACCTCCCTATCATTAATCTCCTCAACCTCCATGTCATCCGTAACTTCAGTGAAGGATGATTGATTTTCCTTATTACAAGCAGATAATACTAAGCCGAAACTTAGTATTAATAATGTAAAAATTATTTTATTTGTTTTGATCATAATTATAAATTAATCATTGATAATTAACGTGAAAAATGAGCAAAAGCTCTATTTGATTCAGCCATTCGATGAACATTAGCTCTTTTCTTCATAGCCTCACCTTCATTACTATAAGCGGCAATAATTTCATCAGCTAATTTCTCAGCCATAGCTTTCCCTTTTTTAGCTTTAGTGGTTTCAATAATCCATCTAAAGGCTAAAACTTGTTTTCTTTCGCCAGAAACGACTATTGGAACTTGATAATTTGCTCCACCTATTCTCTTACCTTTTACTTCTAAAGTTGGTGAAATATTTTTAATAGCTTGTTTAAAAACAGATAGACCATCTTCTTTGGTCTTTTCAGAGACAATTTCTAAAGCACCATAAACAATTTTTTGGGCTACAGATTTTTTACCTCTCTCCATTATATAATTAATAAATTTACCAATAGCTAAACTATTAAATTTTGGATCTGGTTTAATTTTTCTTTTTGGTGCTTTTTTACCTCTCATAAATTTAGTTTAAAGTTATAAAGTTCCAAGTTTCAAGTCTAAGTCTTTCAACTTTCCTGTCTACCGATAGGCAGATAACTTGTAACTTGTAACTGATTTTTATTATTTCTTAGACTTCTTAGCTCCATAAACTGAACGACCTTGCTGACGACCCTCTACTCCTTGAGTATCATAAACTCCTCGAACTATATGATAAGCACAACCTGAAAGATCTTTTACTCGACCACCTCTAATCATCACGATTGAATGTTCTTGTAAATTATGTCCTTCTCCGGGAATATAAGCTGTCACTTCTTGTCCATTAGAAAGTCTAACTCTAGCTATTTTTCTCAAAGCTGAATTTGGTTTCTTAGGGGTAGTAGTTGTAACTTTAACACAAACTCCTCTCTTAAAAGGAGATCCTTTTTTAGTTTGTTTCTTTGTCC
>JAIOTH010000050.1 GCA_021106915.1 bacterium
ATAATTGGTAAAAGTCCATTTACAAAATCAGTATACTTATTTCCATCTACATCCCAAACATAAGCTCCTTTACCATGAGTTAAAAATAATGGCGCCCGACCCTTAATAAATTGTAAGTAAGATTTACTAAAAGTTTGAGAAGCTAAAGGGATGATCTGTTCAACTTTTTTGAATAATTGATGTGATTTTGTTAATTTATAAGCCATAAACCTATTTTTTAATTAATAAAATTTTATCTTTAAATTTATTTAATCTGTCCTCGTGTATCTTTAAAAAATAATTTTGACTATAATATTTTTCGCCCACAAATAATGGCACTGTATAACCACCAAATCCCCTTTTAAATCTAGCAATTGCCTCTTCTTTAGAACTAGAAATATAAGATAATGTTGATAAAAAATATTGCCAACCTATCTCATAAAAATTGTATTTTTGATTTTTCATATATTCAATTGCCTTCCATTGAATAAAATGAGCAATGGGTATATCCCTCATTTCGGGATTATTACAAGAAGATCCATAATAAATATTATTTTTATAAAGAAAAAAATACGAAAAACCAATAAATTTATCATTTTTTAAAGCACCGACTAAAAATGCTTTATTTTCCTCGATTAAATTGAACATAATATCAAAAGTTTTTTTTGGTCTATTCTTACGAATATCAGCAGCCCCTAGATGTAAATCAACATATTTATCAAAAACACTTTGATTAATATTATTTTGATCAAAAATTTTTAATTTTAATTGTTTACTAGCCAAATCAATATCATAGTCATGTCCGTGTCTGACTTCTGATCTTAATTCTTCGATACTTTTATTCAAATCTATAATATGAGTATTAAAAGAAATATCTAAATATCCAAATTTCATCAAATAATTATATTTTTGTTTTTGAGTTTCAACATAAGATTTATTTAAAACAGAAAATCTAAATGAACTTCTTTGTACATTATTCTCTTGGGCTAATCTATCCACCTCATTAAAAACTATTTTCATTATTTTATTCTTGCTTTTTTCTGTCAAATTTTTATCAAAATAAAATGCTGGAGCTGGTCCTGGATAATGACCAAATCTAAATTCATTAACACCATTATAATTTTCTAAAATTAGAGGACAAATAGCTATGATTTGCTTATTATTAATAACATAAAAAGAATTGGATTTTGAATTATTTTCTGGTTTAAAATTCAAATTATATTCTAACCATTGAGAGGTATGCCAAAACCAAGCATCATCACTTTTTAAACAAAAATTATCCCAATCTTTGTATTTATCTTTTGTTAATATAATTACTTCCATTATTCTTAAAAAATTGTTTGATTAATTTGGTAATATATTTAATATCTTTTTCTTTTAATAAAGTATGACAAGGTAAAGTAATACAAGAATTATGATATATTTCCATATTTTTTAATTTATCTTTATATCCTAAATTTTGATAATAAGGATGAGAATAAACCGCTGGATAATGAAAATTAACACCAACCTCGTTATTTCTCATATATTTTACCAATTTATCTCTTAATTCAGATTTAGCAACCCTAATAACATAAATATGCCACGCCGAATAATTATTTTTTATTTCTACTGGTAAAACAATTTCTTTAATATTTTTTAACTCAAATTCATACCACTTAATGACTTGATGTCTTTTCTTTATAAAACTACTTAATCTTTTTAATTGACTTGAACCTAAGCTGGCCTGTATTTCAGTCATTCGATAATTATAACCCAACTCAGTCATGATATTTTTTCCATTCTTATCTTTATGTACACCGTGACTTCTCAATGATATTAATTTTTGATAATACTTTTTATTATTAGTTAAAATAGCTCCTCCTTCTCCAGTAGTAATTGATTTGACAGGATGGAAACTAAAAATTGTTAAATCAGAATATTTACCAGAACCTATTTTAAAATTATTATATTTTCCACCTAAACCCTGAGCTGAATCTTCAATAACTATTAAATTATATTTCTGGGCAATTTTCCATATTTTTTTCATCTCACAAGAATGTCCAGCAAAATGGACTGGAACAATAGCTTTTAATTTTACCTGCCTGCTGGTAGGCAGGGAATTTATTAATTTTTCAATTTGCTTTTCATCAATATTGTGAGTATCTTTTCGAATATCACAAAAAACAGGCTTGGCTCCAATAGCTAATAGCATATTAGTAGTAGCCACAAAAGTATTAGGAGTGGTAATTACTTCATCTCCTTTTTTTAAGCCAGTTGCTAAATAAGACAAATGTAAAGCTGAAGTGCCATTAGTGCAAGCCACCGCATATTTAGATCCGCAATACTTAGCTAAATCCTTTTCAAATTTTAAAACTTGTAAACCTTGAGTTAAAAAATCAGATTTCAAAACTTGTATTGCTGCCTGTATATCTTGTTGATTAATATTTTGTTTTCCGTATTGAATCATTAAGGCTAATTATTTAATTATATTCTTATTATCTGGGAACATTTCTCTAACAATTTTCTTAAATTCTTCCTGCTCAATCCATTCTTGATTATTATCACTAGTATATGAAAAGTTTGGATCTATTTTTTTACCACTTTTAATATGTCTTTCAAAATCTTTTTGAGTATTAAATACTTCTCCTTGTTCTGGTAATATTACAAAATATTTTTCCAATTCTATTGCATGTCGAGATTCATTTTTAGTCAATAATATTTCATGTAATTTTTCTCCGGGGCGAATACCAATTATTTCTTTTTCTGCCTCGGGAACAAGAGCATCAAATATATCAACTAATTTCATGCTTGAAATTTTAGGAATAAAAGTTTCTCCTCCTTGCATATTATTAAGTCCAAATAAAACTAAATCAAAAGCCTGTTGAAAATTAATCCAAAACCTAGTCATTTTTTCATCAGTAATAGACACTTTTTGAGGTTTGGTTAAAAGAAATTCTATAATACTACCCCTACTACCAATAACA
>JAIOTH010000084.1 GCA_021106915.1 bacterium
CCAACTGAGCTACATGCCCAACTGCCTGCCCACTGTAGTTTTAATAAACGAAGGTGGGAGCTATACACTCTTAAAAAATGAATTATAAAATAAGTATAACTAAAATTATGACTTTATTAAAGTTGATTATTAATATTTTCTCGTAAAATGTCCAAAACCCTGTGCTGAACGTTCTCTGTTAAACCATTAACTTCAAAACTTAATAGATCTCCATTACCATAAACATCCCTTCCTTCTGCTAGACCTCGCACTAAACCAAATGAATCATGGCGATAATTAGAATAAATATAAATTTTTAATAAATTATTATCCAAAACTTGAAACAACACTATTATTTCAGCCTGTGAAGCTTTAGATATTAATTCTTCTATTAACTCCTCTACTTCTATCTGACGTTCATCATCTTTTTTTAAATCCAAAGAAGCCCAAGCAATTTTATAATTAGCGTCATAATTTAATTCCGATAAAATTTGTCCCCAAACTTTTAGTAAAGAAATGGTCTTAGTTTGGTATAAATTATAAATTATTTTCTCTCGATCTGCCCCTAAATCTATTAATTTACTAGCCACTTCTAAAGACTTAGGTGTCACCTTATCATTAGAAAAACCCTTAGTAGCAGATATCAAACCTGTTAAAAAACATTGAGCAACATCACGACTAATAAATTTTTTGTTTAAGCTTAAAAAATTAAACATTTGTTCAGAAACAGAACTCGGCGCTAAATCAACAAAATTAATTTGTCCATATCTTTCATTAGCAGCCTGATTATCAATATTAATAATTGGAGTTTGATGAAAAAAATTAGGATAATCACTAAAAACTTTACCCAAAGATTTTAAATCTGGGCTATTAAAAATTATTATTAAATCATAATAATTCTTAAAAAAAACACTGACATCTTGGGGTTTTAATTCTGTGGGACTAGAAGTTAAAAATATATTCAATTTATCACCATCTTCACTATAATCTATTTCTTTAACCTTAACTTTGGTAGTATCTATTGAAAAAACCAATCTTCTTAATTTATCAGCTTCAAATTTAGCATCATAAATTTTAGACAAAAAACTATGTATTTTTTTGGGTTTTTGCGGTAAAATGAAGTCAATATTTTTATCTCTTTTATTTTCTGTTAAATAATTATAAAAACCTAAAACACTTGCTAAACAATCACCACTATAATTAAGAGGGGCTAATAACAAAATATTTTTGCTACTATCTATGGCTCTTGAAATTTGCTGATCAATGTCCAAACTCATATAAAATTTTACTTAAAACTATTAATAAGATATTATAGCAATATAGAAGATATTTTGTTAACTGTCAATACTTGACATTTAAATTCAAAAAGACTAATATATTCAATCTATTTAAAATAAATAAACTCGTACAGACGTAAGGCATTACGTCTCCTCTAATTAACTTTCAACTTTTAACTAATTAACTTTTAACTAATATGAATGTTACTGAACTAGCTAGACAATTAAAAATTACAACTTCCGAACTTTTGGAAATTTTACCAGGATTAGGTTTTGATATTGGCGCCAAAGCTATCAAAGTTGATAATTCTTTAGTTGATAAAATCAAACAAGCTTATGCCAAACACAAGAAACAGGAAAGACTTCAAGAAAAAGAAGCTGACATAGAAGAAATCAAAATTGGTGATAAGGAAAAAAACAAAGAAGAGTCTGACGAGGAAAGAATCATAGAACTAGAAGATAATATAATTGTTAAAGATTTAGCTGAAAAAATGGATTTACCATTGAATAAAGTAATGACCGAGTTAATGCGCAACGGTGTCATGGTTTCTCTTAACTCTGATATTGACTTTGAAACTGCTTCAATTATTGCTGAAGATCTAGGTTTTAAAACTGAAAAATCTTCTCAAAATAAAAAAAAGCAAAAAATTGAAAAAGAAAAAATATTAAAATTAGAAGAACTTTTAGATAAAAATAAAAATTCAGAAATTAAAACTCCCGTAGTAGTAGTAATGGGACATGTTGATCATGGAAAAACAAAATTATTAGATACTTTGCGAAATACAAATATTATTGATAAGGAGGCTGGAAATATTACTCAACATATTGGTGCTTATAAAGTTGAATTAAATGACAAAGAAATAACTTTCTTAGATACTCCTGGTCATGAAGCTTTTAAAGCTATGCGCTCTCGAGGAACTAAAATAGCTGACATAGGAATCATTGTAGTAGCTGCTGATGAAGGCTTAAAACCTCAAACTATTGAATCTATTGAATTAGCTCAAAAAGAAGAACTTCCTTTTATAATTGCTATTAATAAAATTGATAAACCCAATGCTGACCCTGAAAAAGTTAAAAAAGAACTATCAGAACTAAATTTAACTCCTGAAGAATGGGGTGGAAAAACAATTTGTGTAGAAATTTCTGCTAAAGAAAACAAAAACTTAGAAGGTTTATTAGAGATGATTAATCTAGTAGCTGAAATGGAAAATTTAACCACTGATAAATCTCGTCAAGCAATTGGTACAATCATTGAATCTCATATTGATAAAAATCAAGGTCCAGTAGCAACGATTTTAGTTCAAACTGGAACCTTAAAATTAGGTGATAATTTTATATCTGGAAATACTTTTGGAAAAGTAAAAGCTATGATTGATCATCTGGGACAAAATTTAAAAGAAGCTGGCCCTTCTACACCAGTTCAAATTTTAGGATTTAAACAAGCCCCTCTAGTCGGTGATATATTTAATTGCGAAATTTCTGACAAGGAAATTAAAAAGTTAAAAAAACAAAGTAGCAACAAAAATATAAAAGATTCTAAAATAGACACTAAAAAGGACACTGATTCTACAAATCTTGACGAAGATGAAAATCCAAAATACGCTACTCTAAATATAATATTAAAAGCAGATGTAGTTGGCTCCAAAGAAGCTATTATAGAATCAATTAAAAAATTAGAAAAAGAAGATGTCAAAATTAAAATTATTAAAAATAACTTAGGTAATGTTACTGACAAAGATATCTTAGATGCCGAAACAAGTAATGCTATAATTTTAGGTTTTCATGTCCAAACAAATACTAATGCCGAATTATTAGCCAAAGAAAAAAATGTTAAAATTAAGAATTATGATATTATTTACAAATTATTAGAAGATTTAGAAGAAAAAATTAAAAATATAACCCCTTCTAAAACAATTCGCGAACAAATTGGAGAATTAAAGGTCCTAGCCATTTTTAGAACCGCTCCAAATAAAACAATTTTAGGTGGAAAAGTGACTAAGGGAAAAATAGACAAAGATTCTACTGCTAAAGTTATCCGAAAAGATGAATTAATAACTGTTGGTAAAATAGTTAATCTCCAAAGCGGTAAAGAAAACGTTAATGAAGTAAGTGAAGGTCAAGAATGTGGCTTAGAATTTTCTGGAGACGCAAACATAGAAGAAAACGACACTATAGAACTTTATCGTGAAACAATAGTTTAAAATAATAAAATGAATAAAAGAACTGAACAAGTTGAAAGTGAAATTCAAAATAATGTTTCTGAGATTATTAATCGCTATATTGAACTCTCTAATTATTTGATAACTATTACCAAAGTTACCGCGAGTCCTGATTTAAAAATAGCCTATCTTTCTATAAGTGTTTTACCAGAAAATAAAACTGGTACTGCTTTAAAAAAATTAGAACAAAATAAAAGTCTTATTCGCAAATTATTAAAACCAAAAATAAGATTTTATACTAATCCTCAATTAAAATTTTTTGTCGATGAAGGAGATAAAAAACGGCGAGAAATAAATGAAAAATTAAAAGAGATAAGACAAGAAGATGCTCAGCGACAAGATTCAAAAAATATCTAATATAATAGATAGTTCTCAAAATATATTAATTACCACTCATCGCCAACCAGATGGCGACGCAGTTGGTAGTCTTTTAGCTTTACAAAATTATTTACTAAATCTCGGAAAAAAAGTGGATTCTTTTTGTATTGACCCAGTTGCTAGTAATTTTGCTTACTTAAATAATATTAAATTGATCAAAAATGATTTATCAACTATTCAAAATAAATATGATGTCGCTTTTATTTTAGATTGTGGAGATCTATATATGACCAAAATCGAAACAAAATTAAAATCTCTTCAACTTAAGTATGGGATTATTAACATTGATCATCATCACACTAATCCTCAATATGGAAAAATAAATGTGGTTATTAATCGAGCTTCTTCCACGGCTGAAATAATTTACTTAATTTTAAAAACCATTGATGCCAAAATAAATCCTAATATAGCTACAGCTCTTTTAACTGGTATAATTACCGACACTAATAATTTTACAAATCTAGCTACCACTAAACAGTCTATTGAATCTGCATCTAGTTTATTAGAAATAGGAGCCGATATCAAAGATATTCTAAATGCCAATGTTTACAACAAGACTATTGATATTTTAAAACTTTGGGGAATTGTTTTAAAAAGAATGATTTTTGATGAAAAATTATCTATGGTTACTACTGCTGTTTTTAAAGAAGATTTAAAAAAACTAGACTTAGACAATGAAGCTTCAGAGGGAATTTCTAATTATATGAATAATTTATCTCATGACATCAAATTTAGTTTATTGCTAAAAGAAGCTGATTACGTTAAAGTAAAAGGTAGTTTAAGAACTACTCGTGATGACATCGATGTTTCTGCTATTGCCAAAACTTTTGGTGGTGGTGGTCATCAAAAAGCAGCTGGATTCGAAGTTGATGGTAAAATTAAATTTAAAAATGGTAAATGGAATATAAGCAACAACTAGTCGTTAGTTCTTAGTTTATAGTTTGTAGATTAAAATTCTAAAAACTATAAACTAATAACTAAAAACTATAAACTAATAACTAATTCTATGTTTTTAATCCCAACTGTAATCGAAAAATCAAATATGGGCGAAAGAGCCTATGATATTTATTCCCGGTTATTAAAAGAGAGAATTATATTGTTAGGAGCGCCAATCAACGACGCTGTAGCTAACACTATCATTGCCCAACTTTTATTCTTAGAATCTGAGAATCCTAAAAAAGATATTAAGCTATATATCAATTCTCCCGGAGGAAGTGTGACTGATGGTTTAGCTATTTATGACACCATGCAATATATTAAATGTGATGTCTCCACTATTGCTATTGGTATGGCAGCTTCCATGGCCGCCGTGCTTTTAACTGCTGGAGCTAAAGGCAAAAGATTGGCTTTACCAAATGCTGAAATGCTCTTACATCAAGTAATGGGTGGAGCTGAAGGACAAGCTACAGATATTAAAATTAAAGCTGAACAAATCTTAAGAATTAAAGAAAGATTGAATAAACTCTTAGCTAAACATACTGGTCAAAATATCAAAAAAATTGAAGTGGATTCTGATCGAGATTATTATATTACTGCTCAAGAAGCTGTAAAATATGGATTAATTGATAAGGTGATTAAATAAAACATCTCTATTCTTATACAAAAAAATCGGATCAAATATCCGATTTTTTATTTCTATCTAAAAATAAAATCTACTTTAAAAATGAGTACATTCCATAAATAATTATCATCTGTTGAATAATTAATAAAGGAATTCCAAAATTAAAATACCATTTTCTATTTTTGTGTCTAATAATGTGCATCGCTAAAAAAACTCCGACACTACCGAAACAAATCGCTAAAAAAAATAGATGAGATTCTTTTATCCGATAATTCTTAAGAATTGATCTTCTTTTATCAAGAATCATTAAAATAAAAGAAATAATATTTATTAAAACAATAATTGCGATAATGATTTCTATTAATTTTATGTCCATAGAGTATTTATATCATAATTTAATTATTCTATTAAATAAAAGAAGTCAAATGCAGCATTTGACTTCTTTAAATTTTTTAAAATATTCAAGTTAGAAGAAAAATAAATTCTCCAACCATTTTGACCTAATCCCTACTGAAAAAGATATTTCCTCCTCTCTCTTTTTATTAAAATCAAAATAAAGATTTAAATCTGTCCGGATATAAAACTTTTTTCCATAATATCCTAACCCCAATGCTTCGGTTCCAACCCTACAATTAGAAAAAAGATAAGTATATCCACCTCCAGCTGATATAGTCATTCCTCTCCAAAAATTATATCCAAGAAAGAGACTCATTCCTTTGGATATTCTAATTCCAGCTACTGGTGAATTAGAATCTGAATCAAAAATAAAAGTTTCTATCCCGGCGTCTTTTTCTTGTCCTGTAATTCCAAATGCTGCACAAACTTCAGCATTTAATATGCCTATGCCTGCAACAACCACTAGAATAATCAACATTAATTTTTTCATAACTCCTCCTAAAGTTTTTGAGCTTTTCGCTCGTTTTTTTATTAAAGCTAAATTTTTACAATTATTCATTTTGAATAATAGCTCAGTATGCCATACATAAAATATTTTGTCAAGCGATTTTTTACAATTAGCTCTTGAAATTAGTATTTTAATATGCTAATCTAAATCTAGAAAGTTAAAAATTAAACTTTTTGAATAGAATTTGGATACTATAAATATTCCTTAAATAGCTATAATATGACTGAATTATTAAATTTATTTACATCAAATAAAGTAACTAAATACTCAAAAAAGCTGAAAACACAGTAAGCTATTATTTGCGTTATATATTAAAATTCTCTTCAAAAATATAGAAAGATAAATTAATATGTTTGAAACATTGTCTTACACTATTGCTTCAATGCTGATTTTAGGCTTGGGAATCTTTTTAGGTTATAAATTCCGTAAAATAGCGGCTAGAAATGCTGTTGATAGTGCTGAAAGAAAAGCTGAAGAAATAGTTGAAAAAGCTAAAGAAAAACAACAGGATATTATTTTAAAGGCTAAAGAAAAATCTTTATCAATAATTGATGATATAAAAAAAGAAGAACAAGAAAGAAGAAAGGAATTGTCCCACAAACAAAGGAGATTAGAACAAAGGGAGTCTTTATTTGATAAAAAATTATTAGATATTGAAAATAAAAATCAAAAAATAAGTGATGAAAAAGAAAAAATTGAAAACTTGAAGAAAAAAATTAAAGAGATTCAAGAAATGCAAACTGAGCGTTTAGAAAAAATTTCTAAAATGTCTCAAGAAGATGCTAAAAACTTATTATTAGAAAAAATTGAAAATACTATTAAAGATGAATTAGTTGGTCGAATAAAAAAATTAGAACAAGAATCAAATGAAGAATTAGAAAAAAGAGCTAAAGATTTACTTTCTAATGTTATTCAAAGATGTGCCATTAATCATGCCTCTGAAACAACAACTACTAATGTAAATATTAACTCTGACGAAATGAAAGGTCGAATTATTGGTCGAGAAGGTCGAAATATTCGAACTATTGAAAAATTAACTGGCGTAGAAATCATTATTGACGACACTCCCGATATTATTGTGATTTCTGCCTTTAGTCCTATTAGAAGACATTTAGCTAAAAGAACTATTGATAAATTAGTCTTAGATGGAAGAATTCACCCTGGTCGAATTGAAGAAACAGTTGAAGAGGCTAAAAAAGAATTAGCTATTGATATTAAAAAAGCTGGAGAAGAAGCAGTTTATGATGTTGGTATTCCAGCTATTGATACAAAATTAGTCCAAATTTTAGGAAGATTAAAATATCGAACTTCCTATGGTCAAAATCAATTAAAACATTCTTTAGAGGTTGCTCATTTATCTGGATTACTAGCTCAAGAATTAGGAGCTGATGTTGGTATTGCTAAAAAAGGAGGTCTTTTACATGATATTGGTAAAGCTCTAGATCATGAAATAAAAGGAACTCATCCTGAAATTGGCTATAATATTTTGAAAAAATTTGGAATGAGTGAAGAAATAGCTCTTTGTGCTAAAACTCATCATGACGATCAACCGCCTACTCTAGAATCTTTAATCGTTAAAATAGCTGACTCTATTTCTGGAGCTCGTCCTGGAGCTCGAAAAGATACCTTTGAAAATTTCTTACAAAGATTGGATGAATTAGAAAAAATTGCTACCTCTTTTGAGGGCGTTATTAAGACTTATGCTATTCAAGCCGGTCGAGAAATTAGAATTTTTGTCAATCCTGAAAAAATTGACGATCTACAGGCAATTAAACTAGCTAAAAATATTGCTGATAAAATTGAAGAAGAATTGAAATATCCTGGTGAAATTAAGGTTAACGTTCTAAGAGAGACTCGAATTATTGAATACGCAAGATAGAAATTACAAAATCCTAAATCCTAATTTTTAAATAAAACCTAATACTAAATGATCAAATTACCAAAATAAAATTAATAAAAGTTATCAGAGAATTAATATTTTAGATTTGGAAAATTTGAATTTTGATATTTTTTAAAAATTGGATATTAGATATTAGAATTTAATAAAACTTTATGCTTAAAATTTTATTTTTCGGTGATGTAATGGGTAGTATTGGTCGCCAAGCTATTATTAAAGCTCTCCCTGCTCTAAAAAAAGAATATCAACCCGATCTAACAACTATTAATGCTGAAAATTTAGCTCATGGTAAGGGTATTACCCAAAAAATAGCTCAGAAGATGAAAAACTCTGGTGTTGATTTCTTTACTTCTGGAAATCATATTTATTCTAAACCTGATTTTAAAAAGATATTTGCTGATGATAGTTTTAATATTATTGCTCCTGCTAATGATCCGCGTACTCCTCTCGGATGTGGTTATAAAACCCTTAAAATTGGTAAAAACAAGCTAATTATGCTAAACTTATTGGGTAAAACCTTTATTGATGAAGAAAATATTGAATGTCCTTTTAAAAAATTTAATCAATTATATTCTGAATTTCAAGAAATAAATCCTGACTATATAATAATTGATTTTCATGCTGAGGCCACTAGTGAGAAAGTAGCTTTTGGTCATTATGTTGATGGGAAAGTTACTGCTCTCCTAGGAACTCATACTCACATTCAAACTAACGATGCTCGCCTTTTACCAAAAGGAACAGCTTATATAACTGATGTGGGAATGGTAGGAGCTAAAGAATCAGTGATTGGCGTTAATAAAGAAATTATTATTGATAAATTTTTAAATGATTCCAAAATCATATTTGATATTCCAAAAACTGGATTAGCAATAATTAACGCTGTTTTACTTGAAATAAATGAAAAAAATAGTAAAATAAAGGTTATAAAACAAGAAATTAAGATTTAAGATACTAATGATACGAATAAATTGATGCTAATACCTGCCTGCCGGCAGGCAGGTACTAATTATTAATTTAAATTATATATATAATTAGTATATTAAAATTATCAATACTTATTAGTTCTAAATATCATATAATTATTATAAAAAATAAATAATTTCTCAGATTTATCTGGGAGAAAGGGTAAAAAATTATGAACAAAACAGAATTAGTAGAAGCAATTGCTGCTAAAGTAGATTGCTCAAAAAAAGACACTGAAGAAATGGTAAATGCTTTTGAAGCAGTTATTACCGATACATTGAAAAAAAGTGAAAAAGTAACTTTAACTGGTTTTGGAACATTTGAAGCTAGAAAAATGAAAGCTAGAAATGGTGTTAATCCTCAAACTGGGGCTAAAATCCAAATCGCAGCAACTACAGTGCCTAAGTTTAAAGCTGGAAAATCTTTTAAAGATGCTATCAAAGCAAGTCACTAATATCTAGAATTAAGATATTTAAAAACTCCGTATATAAATACGGAGTTTTTAGTTTACAAAAAAAGACCATCTAATAAACAATAAATGGTCTTAAAAAAAATTCAATTCATATCATAAATATTTCTAAATCTAGGCCGAGACCTATTTTAAAAATATTTTTTTTACTCTGCCAATTTTGAATAGCTTCAGCTTCAAGATAAACTTTATGAAACTGTAAGACACCCAACACAGAGCTAACTCCTTTTAGGCTTTCTAATCCGAAAGAGAACCCACTCCCAACCAACAAGTCAATAAAAATTTTAGATCTTTGATTATCCAAAACTCTTGCTCCCATAATAAATTGACTACTTAAGTTGAGACTCCAATGTTCCTGAGATGAGGGAATCTTGGTGATTTGAGAACGAATTCCGGCCCGAAATCTTGGGTAGGACATGATAAGTGTATCCCGCCCAGAAATTGACAAATTTTCTCTCCCATCTGTGGATATCCACATCTGGGCAAAAAGTTGAGTAGCCATGAAAGCTACTATTAACAAAATAAAAAATCTTTTCATAATTCCTCCTTTTTTATGATATAAGTATACTATATTTAACAAAATTTGTCAAGGACTTTTCCTTAACAATATTCCTAATTTTGTTTCTTGATTGGGATTCATAAGACCATAATCCCAATCTGCAATTGCCTGCCATAAAACATCTTGATTATAAACATAATTTTCCCCTTTACGAGTCCCGGGATCATTAGTAATAATAAAACCATTAGCTAAAAATCCCTTTACGACTAACATATGATATAAAGGACCTGGTTGCTTAAAATTAGGATTTTTTAACTCTCGACCAGCTGTAGGAAGAATTAAGGGATAACCGCTTTGAATAATGCTCTTAATATCTTCAATTGAACTTAATTCAATAACTTCCGCCTTTAATTCATAAACAGATTCCGCCATTTCAGCAGTAGTACTAGCTGGTAAATCAAAATGTCCATCATAATTTTCTAATTGCCAATCTACCATTTTTCCAATGTCTTCTAAAGCCGATCTTATAGTAATATATTTATCCTCTAAAAAAGACCAAGCCATTAAAATAGAAGCTTCTTCACAACCCTCTTTAAAAGGCTCTAGCCATTTTTGATCAGGTGATTGAATTGTAAAAGGTACTGCTAGGTTTATTTCTGATATTTCCGGCTCAATTATTTCTTCTTCAGGTTCTTCAATATTTTCATTCGCAATATCATCATCAATTTTATTTTTATTGTCTTCTCCACCCAAATTCGCCCCTACCACATCACCTTGTAGATCATCAAATTTAATCTCTTTTGGTAAATCAATCTGTTCTTCTTTAATAAACCCACACACTTTAAAAAGTGTGTGGGTAAAAAAATCTTTAATTTTTATTCGCTGGTTATAAAAAATAAACCCTAAAATAATTAGTGTTATCAATAAAAATATAATTTTGTATTTTTTAAACATCTAATTCATTGTTTAAATATTTTTCACAAAATTCAATTACATTGACCTGTAAAGGATAATCTTGATAATCTTTAATTGGTAACCAGATAATCCTGCTGTGCCCAACCTCATTAGCCTGAGGTTCTCCTTTTATTATTTGAGCTGAAAAAATATGAGCAATGAAATTTTGACCATCTTTTTCAAATTTTATAGTTGTTAAACGTTTATTCAATTTGACATCACAAGCAATTTCTTCTTGAGCTTCACGAATAGCGGTTTCTTCCAGACTTTCTCCTTTTTCAACATGTCCTCCTGGAAACTCATAATGTTGATCTTTGATTTTAAAAAGCAATAATAATTTTTCATTTTCAATAATTGCCGGACCAGATAATTTTATCCTTTTCTTAGAGACTAACATCCCAATAATTAAACCAATAATAGTAAACAATATTCCTAACACAACAATAGTCGGCTGAACTCCATCACTTAAGAAAAAATAATAAATTAAAAGACCTATAATCGAAATTGTACCAAGAGCTAAACCAAAAATTAAAGTTATTGGTTTGATACTTTTTTTAATCCAAGTAGCCATAATCACTATGGCTAAAACAATCATAAAAGAAACAAATATATAAGTACTTAAAACTAAGTCTTGTATTAAAATAGCGATTAAAGTTCCAGCTAAGCCTAAAATAATAATTACTTTCTTCATATTTTTTACTGTCCTAGCTTTATCCCAATCATAAAAATCTTGAACAATTATTGAAGCTCCCGTAAAAATATCTGTATCAAGTGTACTCATTATCGCAGCAAACAATAAAACTACTGATAAACCTAGAATTCCTTTTGGTAATAAATAGTTAAATCCATGAATCAGAGCTAAATCTGGGTCTATCTCTGGAAATTTCACTTTAATAGTCAAAGCTACTAAACCCAACAAAAAAGCAAATCCAGCGTAAATCACAGCAGCTAATAAAGTTCCTTTTTTAAATGTTTTCTTATCTTTAGAAGCATAAACTCTTTGCCATAAATCTGGTGATGCAAATGGATATAAAATTCCGACAACAAAAAAACCAATTATTAAAGAAATGTCCATCTTAAAAAAATTCCATTCTGAAGCTGGAATCAAAGATCCATTAAACAAAACAAAAGTTAATAAAGCTAAAAGAATAATTATAATAATATATTGAATAAAATCTGTTCTAACCACAGCTTTAAATCCCCCTATTAAAACATAAATTAAAACAATGGAAATCATAATTAGAGAACAAAGCCAAAATGGCCAGCTAGTAAAAAATACAAATATCTTCGTCCCCGCAATTAAATTCATAACTAAAAATCCAAAAGTAAGAAAAATAGCAATTAAGGAAGCTAATAAAGCTGTCTTCCGACCATAATTATATTTAAAATAATCAGCTAAAGTATAAAATCTCTGATTAGAATTTTCCTTCAATTTTAAAGCAAAGGGAATAAAAATCAACATACCAACCACTGTTCCTATAAAATACCAAATAGCAGCAAAACCCCAAACATAAACTAAGGCTACAAAAATCATCAAAATTGAACCTGTTTTACTAGCATTAATAGTTGCCATTGTACTTATAGCACCCAGCTTTCTTTCTGCAATTAAAAAATCCTCATCATTTTGTTTACGTGAGGACAAATAACCTATTAAAATAAGGACTACAAAATAAACAATTACTAATATGAAATCTAAACTTGTTAAATTCATCCTCTTAGATATTAATTACTAAAAACCATTTATGTTCCCATTAAATTAAAAATATCTAATCGGATTCATAAAATTATTCTAATTCCTTAACTAATAAAGGAATAATCTCTTTCCGCATAATTAAGCCTTTTCTAATAGCTACATTATTCTTAAATTTAATTTTTAAAATCTTTTCTAAAATCTCTTTTTCTTTTTTACCGGTAGCTATAAAAAAATTTTGATCTATTTTTAAATCAATAATTGAGATAAAAATAAGATCAATTTTAAATTCTTTTCTTAAAATATTTAAACAAGAAATTATTTCTTCCTTCCTATCACCAATTAACTCTTGGGCATTAAAAATCTCTAATTGAGCAACACCAATATTCGTCTCCTTGAAATAAGCAAAATCGTTTCTAATTCCTTTTCCCAATAATTCCCCCTTTAAGTTAGACTTAGCTAAAAACATTTTTTGAATCAAATCTTTTTCAATATTAAATTTATTTTTTAACCATTTTGCAATTATTCGATCCCGATCAGTTGTTGTATTAGATTTTAAATTTAAAGTATTTGAATATACTGCTCCATAAAGCAATATTCCTGATTGATGAGAAAGTTCAATGTTGTTTTCTTTAAATTTTTCCGCAACCAAAGTAGCTGCTGCTCCAACTAATTCCACCTGAAACTTAGCATTGGGAAATAATTCTTTAACACAATATTTTCGGTGATCTATAACTTCAACAACTTTTTTTGGATCTAATCCACCTAAAGCATTCAAATCACTAGAATCTGTCAAAGCTATACTCTCATAATCATTAGAATTTTTTACTTCTACTGGAAAATTAAAATTAAAATAACTCATTAAAAATTTTATCTCCAAGGTAGGATTTCCTTGAATAAAAGTTTTAGCCTTATTTCCAATTTTATTTAAAAATTCTGCATAAGCTATTGCACAAGAAAATCCGTCCAAATCTGGATTTTGATAACAAGTAACTAAAATTTCTTTCATATTATTCTATTTCTTTAACAACTCCCTAACTACCTCTCTCTCATCCCAAGGAATCTTTTCTCCATCAGCAATACAAATAAATTGTTCTGCTCCTTTACCAGTTAATAAAACTAAATCACCTTCTTGAGCAATGTTCAAAGCATATTTAATCGCTTCTCGCCTATCTTCTATTTTAAATAAATCTTTATCCAAAATTTTTCCATTTTCTGTTGCTCCTTGAGCAACATTATCAATAATCTTCATTGGTATATCATCATAAGGATCTTCGTTAGTGATAATGACAATGTCTGCTTTTTCTCCAGCCATATTTCCCAAAATTGGCTGTCTTTTTTTATCACGACCACCACCACAAGAACCTAAGACATGAATTAATCTTTCATAATAAAATAAATCTAATGTCTTATATAATTGTTTCAAGGATTCAATCTCTGGAGCATAATCAATTAAAACTTTAAAATCTTGACCTTGATTAATGAATTCCATTCGCCCTGGAGTTCCCTCAAAATCATTCAAATATTCACTCATTCTCTCTAAACTGATATTTTGAGAGCTACAAGCAGCCAAAGCTGTTAAAATATTATAAACATTAAATTGTCCTAAAATATTAGTCTGAAAATTAACATTATTTACTTTAAATTTGGTCTGGGGCTTTAATTCTAGATTTTGAGCTTGAAAATCGCTATCTTTATTAATACTAAAACTTAATTTTTGATTTGCTTCAGATACAAAAAATTCATTAAAATATTTATCATCTCTATTAGCAACAATTATTTTTTTAATTTCCTGACCATTGATTTCTTTTCTATCATATTTTGTTAAATGTTTAAACAATTCTAACTTAGCTTTTTTATAATTTTCAAAACTACCATGAGCTTCAATATGTTCAGGAGTAAGATTAGTAAAAACTACCACATCATAATTAATTCCTAAATGACGAAATTGTTTAACTCCTTCAGAAGAAGTCTCAATTATAGCATAAGTACATTTTTCCTTAACCATTTTATGTATCATTTTTTGCAAAGCAAATCTACCTAACATGGTCATCTTCTTATTATTCAACCATTCCTGGTTTCCAATTTTAAAACTAACTGTAGAGGTAGCACCAACCTTATGTCCTGCTTTTTCTAAAAAATGACTTATTAAATCTACTACTGTAGATTTGCCATTAGTTCCTGTGACGCCAATTACAATCAATTTATGAGATGGCTGACCATACAAAAAATTAGCTATTTGGGAGATAGCTTGATAATAATAATTCAATAAATTCTTAGGAATAATCTTTTTTAAAACTGTTTTAAACATAATTTTAATAACAAGCTACAAGTATGGTTTTAAAATAAACTTTCAACTTGAAACTTTTAACTTTCTAACTAACTTATACAATTTATATATCCTCTGATCATAAACTAGATCAAAAGTACCTGAATATTCTTTTTTAAATCCACCAAAACCTTTTTTAAATCTAGTGAATCCAGCCCATTTATCATTTACATCATCACTTTTAGCAATTCCCCAAAAATCATAAATTTGAAAACCATTATTCTGAGCCCATTTAATTTGTTCCCACTGCAAAAGATGAGGTGCCATAACATTACGATTCTCACTAGATGAAGCACCATGTAAATAAGTGACCGTATCTCCAAAATTAATTACTAGATTAGCTGATAAAACTACATTATTATACTTGGCTAACCACAAACTAGCATTCTTTGGCATAGTTTTTAATATTTTCTCATAGTATTTTTTAGAATGTGAAATAAATTTATCTCTAGCAGAGGTTTTATTCATTAATTTTTCAAAAATATCTATTGCTTCTAAATAATTATCTACTTTTTCAATCAATACTCCTTTTCTTCGGGCTAATTTAACATTATATCTAGTTTTCTGATGCATTTCTGTTAATAATTGATCCTCTGATTTATTTAAATCTAACAATAAAGTATGAGCCGGCTGTAAATCTTTAACTTTCTGACAATTTTCCAAACTACTCATGTTAAAATGAGGTTCAAACCTAGAAAATATTTCTTTGCGCTTAGAAGTTTGAATACAAATGTCTCTAATTCCCTTTAAAATAATCTTTAAAATTTGTTCTTTTAATTCTGGACTTAAATTCTCTCTAATTACTGGACCTCGCGGACAATAAAGATAAGTCATTCCTAAAGGCA
>JAIOTH010000074.1 GCA_021106915.1 bacterium
AACTTTCAATTTATGCATTTCAATCATAAATTCTTCTAAATATTGAATTTAACATATTTAAGCACTGCTTAACTGATATCCAAAAATCAAATATTTAAATCAGCGGAGTAATTTTAGATAAAAAGCAAACAAGAAAAAAAAAAAAAGTTGTTTTTTATACTCCAAACTACATTACAAAATACATTGTTGAAAATACAGTCGGCACACTTTGCACCGAGAAAAAATATGAGCTTAAATTAAATAATATTGAAATTGATAAAACATATTTTAAGAAAACCAGAAATTCTCTTTCAAAAAAAGGTGAACAACTTTTCGATAGACTTGAAAATTACAAAGAATGGCTTTTATCTCTTAAAATCCTTGATCCTGCTTGCGGAAGTGGAGCATTTCTAAATCAAGCTTTAAACTTTTTGATTGATGAACACAATTTTATAATCAATCTTGAAACTGATTTGCGAAAAGGACAACTCTCTCTTTTTGATATTGATACAGCAGTTTTAGAAAACAATCTTTATGGCGTTGATATTAACGAAGAATCAGTAGAAATTGCCAAACTTTCACTTTGGTTGAAAACTGCGAAAAAAGGAAGAAAATTAACAGATTTGAGTGAACATATAAAATGTGGTAATTCCTTAATTGATGATCCTGAAATTGCAGGAGAAAAAGCTTTTGACTGGAATAAAGAATTCCCAAAAATAATGCAAAATGGTGGCTTCGATGTTGTGATTGGAAATCCACCTTATGTTCAATCACATTCAATTTGTGATTCTGAAAAAAATTATATCTATAAAAACTATATCACCGCAGAATATCAAATTAATACTTACGGTATTTTTGTTGAAAAATTTATTTCATTATTAAAAGATAATTCCTTCTATAGCTTGATTATTCCAAATTATTGGTTATCTACAAAATATGATAAACTATTAAGAAAAGAGGTTTTCATTAATAATAGAGCAATAGAAATTATAAACACATTTGAAGTATTTGAAAGTGCCACTGTTGACACTCTGATATTAACAGGAATTAAGAGTAATAAGAAAATGAATCAAACAAATATCTACAGCATTTCGAATTCTTACAAAACTATAGAACAAAGATTGAATGCTATCAATTTACGCATTTGGGATTTTTCAGAAACGAGACATTTTCGATCCGATGCTGATGATGTAAAAATAAGCTTTGCGAAGAAATTCAACTTAAACGGTGATTATATATTAAAAGATTTTTTTGCAATGCATCAGGGTATGAAACCGTATGAGAAAGGTAAAGGAAATCCAACACAAACACGGGAGATGATGATCAGTAAAGTCTATCATTCAAAAATAAAAACGGATGAAACTCATTTACCATTGTTGGGTGCAAAACATATTAAGCGACATTATCTTATGCCTTTTGATGAATATATTAAATATGGAAAAAATCTTGCTGCTCCTCGAAAACCTGAAATTTTTAAAGGAGAGCGTATTTTAATCAATCGCATTTTATCAAAAAAAACAATTGATGGAATATTGCTTTCAGAAACCTACATTAACAACACAGACGTTTTTAATCTAATTGCGAAATCTAAAAAAACAATTTCTATAAAAGTTCTTTATGCTCTGATTGTATCTAAACTTTGTGCTACTTATTTTAAAAAAGCAAATGTTAATCTAAACAGAAATGCATTTCCGAAAATAAATGTAAATACTTTGGAAACATTTCCAATCCCCAAAATATCAAAATCAAAGCAAAAAATAATTGAAGATTTAGTTGATTCTATAGTAAATAAAACTTCTAAACTATATTCGTTAAAATCTAAATTCTTAGGATTATTAAAGGATAATTTCGGATTTGAAAAACTAACGAGGAAACTTTCAAACTTTAATCTTTTTGAATTTAAAGAAATTGTAAGTGAATTAAAGAAACAAAAAATAAAAATATCACTTTCAGAACAATCTGAATGGAAAGATTTTTTTGAATCAAACAAGAACGAAATAAATCAATTACAAGAAGAGATAAATTCTACTGATAAAGAAATTGATAAAATGATTTATGATCTTTACGGTTTAACTAATGAGGAAATTGAAATTGTTGAAAGAGGATGAATGAAACATCATAAGAAATATCTAAATTTACCTAAAGAATTCAGAATGTCCCACGATAATTGCGTTTTCTTAATAAACCAAATAGAAGAATTTGTTATTGATAAAACTTATGATAAATTACGATTTCAGGAAATCAGTATTAAGTCAGAGAAAGAAATTAAACCTGATGAACATATCTTTGACTTTCTTGTAAGAACTGGAAGACTCAAAGAGTATGAGGAAATTGTAAGGAATAATTTGATTAATGCTCTAATATCGGACGTATGTTATTTTACACAAACAGCTTTGTTATGTTCATTGCAGAGACGATTAACTGTTACTTTTGCTCTTCTAAGAAAACCATTTGTATATAATCTTCTTGTTTTCTTAAGAATAATGTTTGAAGATGATTTTCTTAACAAATTTAATGATCAAGAAGGTTTTGATACAACTTCACTAACGAACATTAAGAAAAAAGAACTAATAAAAAAATCGTTATCTTGTTTAATTACAAAATCAATTACTGAAAATGATATTTTCGATTTCATTTTTAACAATACTAATCCTGACAGTTTGATTAATATGACAAATAAAGCTTTGCATCTATCAACAACAAGAAACAAATACAATAAAACAGAAATTCAAAATCTGAATTTTATTTTTAAAAATTACGAAAATAATCTAAGCCAGTGGAATTACATTTATAAGCGTTTACCAATGTTACTTCTTTATTATGTCGAAATCATTGAGCATCTTGTATTTAATATTTTAGATGTACCGCAAGAAAAATATCTTACCAGATTATATTCAAGAGCAAAAGCATTAAAAAAGAATAATTTTGATTAAATCGAGAAAGTTGAAAATTAAGAATGAAGCCCCTAACAAAAGTGCCCACAATAAGCAAGAAGAGAAGCAAGAAGAATCGTGGCGCACTCCAAACATTACACGAAACACGACATTATATTAAGGAATAGATAATGGAAGATTATATTTCAAAATATGGATTTACTAAAAAAACAATTCAACAAGATAATATCGAATCTTTTGATTTTTATATTAAAGG
>JAIOTH010000130.1 GCA_021106915.1 bacterium
CCTTTAATAAGCTGATCTTGAACTAACTCCTCATCAACAATACCAGTTTCATCAAAACCAAATAATGGTAAATTATAAATTACCATCGGTGGATAATCCGTGTCTTGTTCTGCTTGTAATTCTTTTTGGGCTAACTCAATAATTTTTTTATATAAATTAGCACTAGCACTAGGACCCATCCCCCCTAAGATACCAATTGTTTTATAATTAGACATATAATTTTATTAAAAAAATGACGAAGATGTATACCCTCGTCATTAATTCTATCACATTATTTATTTTCTATCCAAGTTTTAATTCCTGGTATTCTCCTTGATTATCAAAGAGAAATACTCGTAAATTAAATTCCGGGATAGCTTTTCTGACAATTTTCATAAGTTTTAATTGCTGCCCTCGATAATAAGAGGGCAAGATATTAATTCCTTCTGAATAACCCAGCTCTTTTTTCATCATTGTTAAGCCGGCATCCAAAAGGACACATAAGGGCTCTTCTTCTTCGTCTGTCACTGGAAATCCAGAGACAAACCATTTTCCTCCTTTCTTTTTTTTAGCTCTTTTTCTAGAGCTTAATAACGTCAATTCTCTCAAAATTTCGATAGCTTTTTCTCTAGTTGCTGATTCCAAAACCAGATAATCATATTCTGGATCAAAATTTGCAACTACTTCCAGTTTTTCTTCTTCAGGATGAAGATCTTTGGAGAGATGAAGATCATCAATGAATAACATTGACTTATCACCTTCTTCCATTATCTGTTCTAAAATCTTCCATCCCAAGATAGAATTTATAGTAGGACCTTTATTGCTATAATAATGACCTGCTTCTAAAATTCTACTCATTATTTTCCTCCCTTAACAAGAATCACTTAATCTCTAATAATCTAAGTAATGGGAAGGTTAAACAATGAGAACCTCCTCTACCTCGAGATAGCTCATACCCTCTCAAAATTATTACAAACTTTTTATCTGTTGGTAATAATTCATGAACATCTTCTGCTCTGATTACCTCATAACCAGCATTTCTCAATTCAGCAATAGTTTTGTAATTTCGGGCATAAATTATAATATGACCTGGACGAATAGCTAAAGCATTGGCACCATCAGTCCACTGTTCCCGTTGCTGGAAAATCGGATTCGTACCACCACAAAGGATAGGATTTAGATTCAACCCAAGATAACTAAGCGCTTCTAAAAGATTGTCTTTTACAATTGTCCTATCTTTTAGAAAAATACTTACCTGAGCTGGAGCAATACCTAGAGCTTTGCTACCAAGAATAATCGGCTCATAAATCAAACACTCATTATGATTAATCATAGTGAATACTGTGTCTAAATGCATGCAGGATCTGCTCTTACCAATATTTACCGTCAAGATATTTTTAAATCCCAAGTCAAAAAGTGCTGGCATTATTGATTTAACTGAGAAAATATTAGTTCTTTCACTAATGCCAAAGGGAATTATATCTTTAGACAAGACAGCAATGTCACCACCTTCAATAGAAAAATCTCCTGTAACTGGTATTTTTTCTAATGAAAATGATTTTTGTTGACACAAAGCTCCTTGAGCCACAATCATCTCTCTTAAACGAGATTTTTTGAAAGCTCGAGCTGGTATCAATAAATTACCAGCAATACAGCCAATGTCTCTGGTAAAAATAAAATTAGGAGCTGGTTTGAATCCATTTATACCCTCAATTTCAATTTCTCCAGTAATTAAATAGCTCAGAATTTGTTCTGCTGTGCTATTTTCGAAAATTTTCTTGACCATAGAATTTACCGATACATCGCTTTGTGATGTTACTTTTTTTAGAATATCAGCTAAAAAAGCTTTTCCGTTTCGACTTTTTAAAACTTCCAGAATTAGATTATCAATATTAATAACTTCCACATTCTGTGTCTTCAGAACATTAACCAATGTATCATGTTCTTCTTGCATTTTAGGAAGATCCACAATGTCATCAAATAGCAACTCCTCCATATTGCTAGGTGTTACCAACTCAAATTCTTTACCTGGCCGCCGAACTACAACAACCTTTAACTCATCAATTTCAGATGAGATTCCTGCCATGATTTTTTTCATGATCTCCTCCTTGATTTTTTTATTATCTAAACCTTAATAAATATAATACTTATTGTCAATAAATAAATATATTTTTTTGACAAATTCCCTAAAATAATATAGAATCCCCATATAATCATTAATAATCAATCTGAATTTTGAATTAATTTAAAAATTAAAAATTAAAATTTAAATTAAAATTTAAAATTAAAAATTGAAAATTGAATCCATATGTCAGTACCTAAAAAACACAAAACTTCATCTAAAAGGAATAAAGGTCGATCTCACTTAGCTCTTAAAAAAACCAACTTAGTAAAATGTCCTAAATGCAAAACTGTTATTAAGCCTCATCGAGCTTGCCCAAAATGTGGATATTATAAGGGTGAAGAAGTCATTAAGATCAAAACATCTTTAGATAAAAAAAAGTCATCTTCTGTTAAAACTACAGATGACAAGAAAAAAAGCAAAAAAGAAGCAAAGCGATAAGCTCGGCTTCTTTTTTTGTCATAAAATTTTTATAAAAATCTATAATTAATCTCAAAAATATGTCCAACCGACATTTATCACGAGTAATTGTACTTCAAACTCTTTTTGCTTGGGATTTTAATAAAACTCAAGAAAATCCAGAGCATATTTTAAAATATACTGAAAAAGAATTTACCCCCGACAAAGATGAAACTGGATTTACCAAAGAACTTTTAAAAGGAATCGTTCAAAAATATAAAGAGATAAATGATTTAATAATCAAATACGCTCCTGAATGGCCCTTAAAACAAATCAATATCATTGATCGAAACATTCTGCGTATTGGAATTTATGAATTAAAATTTACATCTGATAAGATGCCTCCTAAAGTTGCTATTAATGAAGCTATTGAATTAGCTAAAAATTATGGTGGCGATAATAGCGGTAAATTTATCAACGGTGTTCTAGGAGCTATCTATAAAGAAACAACTGGTGAAGAATTAGACCCAGATAATGCTGAAAAATAAAATTTATGAAAGATAAAATATTAAAATTTGAAAAAAAAATTAAATTAAAGTTTAATAATCTAGAATTATTACGCCAAGCTTTTGTGCATCGTTCTTATTTAAATGAAAATCCTAAATTTAAATTAAATCATAATGAAAGATTAGAATTTTTAGGTGATGCTGTCTTAGAATTAGTAACTACTGATTTATTATTCTATAAATTTCCTGATAAACCAGAAGGTGATTTAACTAATATTCGAGCTAGTTTAGTTAATTCTGCTAGTTTAGCCCGGACAGCCAATAATTTAGAAATTGATGAATTTTTATATCTTAGTCACGGTGAATCTAAAGATAAAGATAGCAAGGCTCGTCGTTATATTTTAGCTAATTGCATTGAGGCCATTATTGGTGCTATTTATCTAGACCTCGGTTATAATTATGCTAAAAAATTTATTGAAGAATACATCATGGATATGTTAGACGAGGTAATAGAAAAAAAATTATATATGGATCCTAAAACAAAGTTTCAAGAAAAATCCCAAGAAAATTATAATATCACTCCTAAATATAAACTTTTAGAAGAAAGTGGCCCTGATCATAAAAAAACATTTATAATTGGTCTATATGTTGACGAAAAATTAATTTCTAAGGGTCAAGGTAGCTCCAAACAAGAAGCTGAAGTAGATGCTGCTCGAATTGGATTAGAAAAAAAAGATTGGTAAACATCAATACGCGATACCAGTACCTGCCTGCCGGCAGGCAGGTACTAATGACACTAATTATACGAATATTGATATAATTGGTATAATTAGTATATTGGTATTTTTTAATTAATACCATTTAATATCCAAATCATTATGATTATTGGTATTGATTGGTATTATTAGTATTAATTCGTATATTAGAATCGATAAATATGTTTTTAAAAAAAATAGAAATTCACGGTTTTAAATCTTTTGCTAATAAAACCGAACTAAAATTTAATAAAAACTTAACTGCCATTGTAGGTCCTAATGGTTCTGGAAAATCAAATATTGCTGATGCCATTCGTTGTGTGACCGGTGAACAAAGTCAAAAACTTCTTCGTACTAAAAAAGCCGAAGAGGTTATTTTTGCTGGCTCAGATAATAAAAGTAGACTCGGAATGGCAGAGGTAAACCTTTACTTAGATAATCAAGATAAAAAAATACCTTTAGATTTTAAAGAAATAGTAATTACCAAGAGAGTTTACCGGACTGGTGAAAGTGAATA
>JAIOTH010000154.1 GCA_021106915.1 bacterium
ATTAGATGAAATAAGTGCTCCCCCTCGAAATGAAGATATTAAACTATCAATCGCTCAAGTTAAGCAAGCTCAAGCTGCCTTAGATTATATTAGCAATCAAATCCAAAATAGTATTATAAAATCTCCAATTGATGGAACTTTAACAAAATTTGAATACGAAATCGGTGAACAGACATTAGCAACAAAATATGTCGCCGCTGTTTTAGGTGACAGTAAATTAGAGATTGAAATTGATATATCAGAAGCTGATATAACCAAAATAAATATTGGTGATAAAGTTGAAATAACCTTAGATGCCTTGGATGATGAATTAAAATTTTATGGCACTGTTTTTTCCATAGAACCAGCAGAAACAATAATTCAAAATGTAATTTATTACAAAACTAAAATTAATTTTAATTCCGAAAAAATAATCGAGGAAAAAATAAAACCTGGTATGACTGCCAATGTAATTATTACAACTTCTGAGAAAAATAATGTCCTAATTATTCCTTCTCGAGCTATTATAGAAAAAAATGGAGAAGGTAAATTTGTAAGAATCCTTATAGAAAACAAAATTCAAGAAATACCTATCGAAACTGGATTATATGGTGATGGTGGTTTAGTGGAAATTATTTCTGGACTAAATGATGGACAAGAAGTGGTTACTTATATAAATAAAAAAAAATAAATTAGTAAAAAGTTACCTGTCTGCCGACAAGCAGAAAAATTATAAAATCTAAAATTTTATGTTAATCAAAATTCAAAATTTAAAAAAACAATATGGTGAAGAAGAATTAATAACTAAAGTTCTTCATGGGTTATCATTTACTATTAATCAAGGGGAATTTATTTCTATTATGGGACCTTCTGGGTCTGGTAAATCAACCTTGATGCATATTTTAGGATTATTAGATCGTTTAACTAAAGGACAATATGAATTTGAAGGACAAGATGTTAGTAAATTAGACGACAATCAATTAGCTAAATTAAGAAACGAAAAAATAGGTTTTGTTTTTCAAGCTTTTCATCTTCTTCCTAAAACCACTGTCTTAGAAAATGTCATGCTACCCCTTGCCTATTCTAGCGACAAAAAAAATCATATTGCTAAAGCTAAAAAAATCTTAGAAAGCGTAGATTTAGGACATCGTTTAAATTATTATTCTAATCAAATATCTGGCGGTGAAAAACAAAGAGTGGCTATTGCCAGAGCGTTAGTAAATAATCCTTCAGTAATTTTTGCTGATGAACCCACTGGAAATTTAGATTCTAAATCTGGCAAACAAGTAATGGAATTACTACAAAACTTAAATGATCAAGGCAATACAATCATTTTAGTCACTCATGAAACCCAAACAGCTGAACACGCTAATCGCATTATTCAACTTAAAGATGGTTTAATTGTTAATGACTCTTCTGTTAAAAATAAACGAATTGCCAAAAATGAAAAAATTCTAGTAAAATAATGTTTGAAAATTACCAGCAAGCCATTAAAACTTCTAGCAAAACACTTCTAGCCAATAAAGGAAGAAGTTTTTTAACTATGCTAGGAATTATTATTGGAGTCAGTGCAGTTATTATCATCAATACAGTAGGAGCTGGTGCTCAAGAATTAATTTTAGCTCAAATTAAATCCATTGGCACAGATAAAATTGCTATTCTTCCTGGAAACTCTGGTAAGAAAGAACCTCCTGCTTCGGCCTTAGGTATTGTAATCACTACTTTAAATTATGAAGATATGCTCGCCTTAAATAAAAAAAATAACGTGGCTAATGCTGAAATTGTAGTCGCCTATTCTAATGGTAATGCTAATATCAGTTGGAAATCTAATAATTATAATATTAATTTTACTGGCACCACCCACCAACATCCTGAAATTATTAATAGTGAATTAGACCAAGGAAGATTCTTTACTAAAAAAGAAGAAAAAGACTTTTCTCGAGTCATTGTCTTAGGCAGTGAAGCAAAAAAAGAATTGTTTGGTGATTCTGACGCTATTGGTCAAAAAGTTAAAATCAAAAAACATAGTTTTGAAGTGATTGGCGTAAACAAAGAAAAAGGTACAGTCGGTTTTGAAAATTATGACGACAAAGTATTCATTCCTCTTCGAACAGCCCAAAGTATTATTCTAGGAATTAACCATATTAATAAAATAATAATTAAAGTTGATAATGAGAAAAATATTAATCACGCTATCGAAGATGTGAAAAATACAATCAGAGAACAACATAATATAAAAGATAAAACTGGCGAAAAAGATGACTTCTCAGTTAAAAATTCTGCTGAAGGACTAGATATGATTAAAAGTATTACTGATGCTCTTCGATATTTTTTAGCTGCTATGGCCGCTCTTTCACTTTTAGTTGGTGGCATTGGCATTATGAATATTATGCTAGTCAGTGTATCTGAAAGAACTAATGAAATCGGACTTAGAAAAGCCCTAGGAGCAAATAATTCTAATATTACTACTCAATTTTTAATTGAAACCATTACCATTACTTTATTAGGCGGAAGCTTTGGTATTATTTTAGGTATTTTAATATCTTTTCTTATATTTATAATAGCAAAATTATTAAATTATAATGATTGGGAATTAATTATATCTCTTAATTCAATTTTAATAAGTGTTGGTGTATCAATTACTATTGGCTTAATTTTTGGAATCTACCCTGCTAAAAAAGCTTCTAAATTAGACCCTATAATTGCCTTACAATATGAGTGATACTAATGATACCTGCCTACCGGCAGGCAGGCGAATAATATGATACTAATATACGAATAATACTTTTGAATTGTCATTCCGTATTTAATCCGCCGGCAGGCAGGGAATCTCGAGATCCTGAATCAAGTTCAGGATGACATTACTCAGGATGACATGGCTCAGGATGACAATCAATCTTAATCGAGCTAAGTTCAGTTAAATTAATACTAACAATAAATTAATGAATGAAATTCTAAAAACTATTTCCATAGCTTTAAAGGCTATGAAAAAAAATAAGATCCGAACATCTTTGACTATTTTAGGAATGGTAATTGGAGTAGCTAGTGTCATAATTGTTTTTTCTGCTGGTGCTGGAATTGAATCTTTAATCGTTAGTCAAATTCAATCTTTTGGAACTGACATTATTCAAACAGAAATTAAAATTCCTAGTAATAAAAAGGGTAGTGATAATTCTCTAGGAATAGTTCAAGGAGTTCAAATTACTAGTCTTAATCTAGATGACTTAAAAGATTTAAATAAATTGGCAAACATTCAAAATACTTATGCTGGCATCTTAGGACAGGAACAATTAAATTATAAAAACGAAACTAAAGCCACAACCCTTATGGGTGTCACCGCTTCTTTTATTGACATTGATAAAAGCGAAATTGATATTGGTAGATTTTTTACAGATGCTGAAGACAAATCTTTAGCCAAAGTTATTATTTTAGGTAATAAAATTAAAAATGAATTATTTGGCAATTCAGATGCTTTAGGAAAATTTGTTAAATTAAATAAAACTAATTACCAAATAATCGGCATAATGAAAGAAAGAGGTGCTATGTTAGGTATGGATTTTGACGAGTACGCTTATATTCCTCTAAGAACAATTCAAAAAAGAATAATGGGAGTTGATCATATTTTATATATGACTCACGGAATATATAATACTGAAATTGCTGAAAATACAGCCGAAGAAATTCGAGAAATCCTTCGGGACAATCACAACATTAATAATCCTGACAAAGATGCTGCCTTAGATGATTTTAGAGTTACCACCATGAAAGAAATGATGGATATGATGGGAACAATTACAAAATATATCACTTTATTATTACTAGCTATCATCATCATCTCTTTAATTGTAGGTGGAGTCGGCGTTATGAATATTATGTATGTCATAGTGAGCGAAAGAACTTCTGAAATTGGACTTCGTAAAGCTCTAGGAGCAAATAAATCTAACATTATGCTTCAATTTTTAATAGAATCTATTCTAGTAACTTTTTTAAGCGCTCTCCTAGGAATAATATTAGGAGTTATAATGTCTTATCTTATTTCAATTATTGCTACTATGAATGGATTTAAAGAATGGGAATTTATTATCCCTATCAAAGCTTATATTACTGCTTTTCTATTCTCAATCATCTCCGGATTATTATTTGGAGTTTACCCAGCTAGAAAAGCCGCTAAGTTAGACCCCATAACTGCTTTAAGGAAATAATATTATAATTATTATTTCACTCATTCGATTATAAAAAATCTTCATTCCGTTATTTTGAATTCAAATCACGAGCTGACGCTCGACTGCATTCTAATTTTTTATAATTCTCATTTCGTTTCAAAAATAAAAAAACAGATACTCTCTGTTCTTTTTTTATTTCAAAATAATTAATCAAATTTATACATTTCATCCACCCACTGACCAATATCATTTAAAATATCTTCTGATTCTTGTCTATTGTAAGTACTCATAATAGCCACACAAATTTTTTTGCCCTGAGGAGTTATAAAACCAGCTACTAGATGAAATCTAGTTTCATATAAGAAACCAGTTTTAGCTCCAAAATAATTCTGAGGATTATCTCTGACATCATGAACAGTATGTTTCATTTTTATTTCCTCTCCTGAATCAGTAAAAATTGTAAATTCTGGCTGAGAGGCCCACTCAGAAATTTTTTCATCTTTAAAAGCATAGCAAGAAGCATAAGCCATATCCCGAGCAGTAGTCAAATTTTTTAACGATAGACCACTTGGCTCATGAACAATAGTATTTTGCATTTGCCAATTAAAAGTTGTAAATTGCATAGCCTCTACAAATTGTTTTCTAGTAATTCCAGCCACACCAGCTAAACCATTAGCACAATTATTAGCTGATTTAATTAACATAGCCGCTAAAGCTTCCAAAATTGTAATAGGATCATCCTCTTCAATAGGTAATAAAGAAAAACGATCATTAGGTCCAACAAAAGGTCTTAGATCTCCTTCATTATCCCACCAAGAAAAAGAAATTTTTCTCTGCCAATTTATTGGAAACCTAACTAAAGTTCCAGCTGTAATAAGTTTGATTAAGCTAGCACTAGGCATAACTTTTTTTTCTTGATGATAATACAAAGGTTCTAAAGTTTCATAATCAAGAACCGCTGCCGCCTTAAAAGGAATTTCTTCTGTAAATTTATTTTCATACCAAGCTGTAAAATCTGAATAATTCTCTGTCTTATCAAAAGCTAAGGATATATTTGGTAAAAATAAAATAGTGATTAGAAGCAAAGATATTTTCTTTTTATGATAAATCATATTCTTTTTGATTTTTTTATACTTATATTATATCATTTTTTAATCTTAGGATAAAAAATTAAAGCAGTACCCACAATAATAGCTATTAAGCTCACTAATTGTGGTAGTCTAATATTAAAAATTAAAGGGCAATGATCTATCCGCCAAAATTCCATTAAGAATCTAATTATTCCATATCCTGAAATATAGAAAAACAAAACTTGCTGATCAAATTTTCCCTTCTTATATATGTTATATAATATTATAAACAGAATGATATTTAAAATCGATTCATATAAAAAAAGTGGATGATGATATAAATTCGTATTTTCAATATATATTGCCCAAGGTAAACTAGTCATTCGTCCATAAAGTTCTTGATTAAAAAAATTTCCCCAACGCCCAATAGCTTGTCCTAAAGGTAAAACCACTGCTAAAAGACTAGCATATTTTAAAAAGGATATTTTATTTTTTCTAGAATAAACAAAAACCGTTATAATTCCAGCTATAATTACTCCCTGGATAGCCAAACCGCCCTGCCAAATTTTAAAAATAGCTAACAAATTATTTTGGTAATATTGCCAACTAAAAAAAAGAACCTCATATAAACGAGCTCCTAAAATTCCGAAAATTATTAAGTAAAAATATAAATTATCTAATTTCCAAAGGTCAATATTTTTTTGTCGAGCCAATCTATTAGCTATAAAAATACAAATTAATATAGCTGTCACCATAATTAGACCATAATAATGAACCCTAAAATTTCCAATTTGAAAAAGTACGGATTGAGGACTAATATTTAAAGTAAAAAACATTTTTAATCTGTATTTTCTAAAACTGCTAAAATTTGTCTCAAAATATTTTGATTCATTACTCCTACAAATCTTTCGCCATTAATAAATATAGTAGGTGTTCCCTGAACTCCTGAATTTAAACCAATCCTTAAATCATCTTTAATCTCGATTTCATATTTTCGATTTTGATAACAATCTTTAAATTTATCAAGATCTAAGTCTAAATCTCTAATATAAGCATAAGCTAAATTTTCATTAAAATTTTCAAAATTCTCAAAAATATGATCATGCATTTCCCAAAACTTATCTTGTTCAAAAGCACAATTAGCAAACATAGCTAAATCATCATTTTTCAAAGGAAAATCTCTAAAAATTAATTTAACCTGCTCTTTATTTTCAGCCACAAAATATTTTAAATCCTCATGAAAGACAACACAATAAGGACAATCAAAATCTGCGAATTCAACTATGGTCATTATCGGATTTTTAGCTCCTTTTTGAGGTTCATCTTGAGCCTCTAATTCATTTCTATTTATCTGAATATTTTCTAACTCTGAACTACCACTATAATTAGAATATTGACCTAGAATACTAGTAGAAATAATTGAACCTGACTTCAAAAGTCGACGATAATAAAAAACTCTGTCTACAAAATAAACTGAAAAAATAATGACTATAATACCTAATAAAATTAATAAAATACCCCACCACTTTAAAAACCATTTTTTCTTTTTAGATTTTATTTTTTCCATATAAATTATTTTTTAAAATTCATTTATAATTCTAGTAAGATTATAATTTTTCCATCTGATAAGCTAAATTAAAAACTTTTTTCTCTTCTTTAAAATTTCCTAAAACCTGAAGGCCAACTGGCAAATTATCCACTAAGCCACTCGGTACTGAAATTGCCGGCAAACCAGCCATATTGACTGCTACTGTAAAAATATCAGCCAAATACATAGTCAGAGGATCATTGAATTTCTCATTTAATTTAAAAGCTGTACTAGGAGTAGTAGGTATAATAATCGCATCTACTTTTTGAAAAATCTGATCAAACCTTAATTTAATATCCTCTTGAACCTTTTTAGCTTGATTGTAATAAGCTTCTCTATAACCGTATGAAAGAACATAAGTTCCCATGATTATTCTTCGTTTTACTTCTTTACCAAAACCTAATCCCCTGCTATTAATATATTGCTCTGTTAAATCCTTAGCTGGTACTGATTTACCATAACGCAAACCATCATAGCGAGCTAAATTAGTTGAGGCTTCCGCACTTTGAATTATATAATAGATTGCTAAAGCTTCATCCATAAAAGATAAATCAATTTCTTTAATTTCCAAACCTTGCCCTTTCAACTTTTCAATATTATCTTTAAAAATATCCTTAATGCCCTGATCAATGCTTAATTCATAATAATTTTTGGGGATACCAACTCTTTTTACTGATAATTTTTTTATTTTACTTAAATCCACTTTCTCAGTTTTCATAGAAGTCATATCCTGATCATCTTTACCTAAAATTGTATTATAAACCAAAACTGCATCCTCTACTGAATTAGTCAAAGGACCAATTTGATCCAAAGAAGAAGCCAAGGACATCAAACCTTGTCGAGAAACTCTCCCATAACTAGGTTTAAAACCAACTACTCCACAAAAAGATGCTGGTTGTCTAATTGAACCTCCTGTATCACTTCCTAAGGCAAAAACACAATGTTGAGCAGCTACGGCAGCAGCACTTCCTCCAGAAGAGCCACCTGTAACTCGATCATGATCATGCGGATTTAAGGCTGGACCAAAATAAGAATTTTCATTGGAAGCTCCCATAGCAAATTCATCCAAATTAGTCTTGCCTAAAAATATTGCTCCCGCAGATTTTAATTTCTTAATAACCTGAGCATCATAAGTAGCAATATAATTTTCCAAAATTTGAGAAGCAGCAGTTGCTTTTCTGTCTTTAATTAAAATATTATCTTTAATTGCCACTGGAATACCCTCTAAATTTTTCAATTTTTTACCTTGGGCTATTTTCTGATCAACTTCCTGAGCCTGTTTTAAAGCATCTTCAGTGAATAAAGTTATAAAATTATTTAATTTGTCTTTTTTAATCTTAGCAAAAAAACTAGTCACTAATTTTTGACAAGTAATTTCTTTATTCTCCAAGCTTTGTTGAATTTTTCTGATTGTAAACTCTTTCATAAAACTTTCTTTACCTTTAATAAATTTCCACTGCGACCGCTAAATTGTTCCTTTAAATCACTTTCAAAAAATCCCCTTACCTCATCTAGTCTTAATTCTGAGATTGATTCTTCTGACAAAACCTTGCCTTTAGTAAAATCATAATTTCTAATCTTTTGAAAATAATCTAAAACTACGCTCAGTTGTCCACTGAACTCCTCTACTTCTGCAGAGCTTAATTTAATTTTAGCTAAATTAGCAATTTTCTCTATTTCTTCTTTTTTTAACATAATTCTATATTAACATATAATACTTTAACAATAAATCTTTATATGACTACTATTCTAAACTTAATGACTTACACCTGCAAAGTAAGATTGTTATTCTGGGGTTAAGAGCTTGCCTTAGTGTTAGCGATATTTACTGTCATTCCGGATTTAATCCGCCTGCCTGCCGGCAGGCAGGGAATCTTGAGATCCTGAATCAAGTTCAGGATGACATCTTAAGGATAACATTATTCAGGATGACAACTATAACATCTTTTCAAACTCTACTTCATTTATAATTTTAACCCCTAATTTTTGGGCTTTTTCATATTTTGATCCTGGTTGTTTACCGCTTAAAAGATAATTTGTATTTTTACTAATACTAGAACTAATTTTTCCACCCAAATCTCGAATAATTTTTTGAACTTGGTCTCGAGTATAATTTTCTAAACTTCCCGTTAAAACAAAAGTCTGCTGGGCTAATTTTTGCTTTTTCAATTTTACCAAGCTAGGATTTACACCATTTTCTAATAATTTTTTAATAATTTTTTGCTTATCTTGATTTTGAAAATAATTGGTAATACTTTCCGCAACTTTAATGCCAATATCATGGATCATTTCCAAATCCTCTTGCTTAGCTTCCATAATATTTTTAATACTACCAAATTTTTTAGCTAATAAAATACTAGTTTCATCACCAACATGTCTAATCCCTAAAGCATATATAAAACGATCTAATTCTATTTTTTTAGAATTGTCTATGGCTTCCAATAAATTATCAACTGATTTTTCAGCAAATCTTTCCAAAAACAAAAGGGATTTTTTTTTTAATTTAAAAATATCCGCAATATTTTTAATAAGCTTTTCTTTCAACAATTGTTCCACAATTTTTATACCAAAACCTTCAATATTAAAAGCTTTTTTAGAAACAAAATGACTTATCTCTTGCTCCTTAATAGCACTACAATTCTGATTAGAACAATAATAATTAACTTCACCAGATTCTTTTTTTACTTTGGAGTTACAAG
>JAIOTH010000144.1 GCA_021106915.1 bacterium
ATTATTCCTCATTTGGTATTGGAAAAATCAATTTCTCCAAAGATTTACTTTTAGATGCCCTAACTAATAAAACGACCATTTATTTGTTAACAAGCATTATAGAATCCTATACTAAGGGCAGCGATATTGAAATATCCAGAAACCTTATTGGTTCAGATGCAAGAGAGTTTATCCTTAAACATAATCTTTTACAATTCACAGATCAACTGCGCCTTGACAATGATGGAAATACAAATTATGAATCTTTTAAGCTAAACAATTTCTCAATAGATTCAGACATAGAAATTCACCTATTTTTCTCTAAGTTTGATAATGAATACGCAGAATATGAAAAAGAAACCTTCACTTCTATAATCAAAAAAATAGAACAATCTGCCGAAAACCAGACAGCTCATAATAAGTCACTGATAAACAACATCATAATAGACAAACTAGAAAATTTTTCAGATGAAGCATTTCCATATCTTATTTCATTTTTCAAATATCTGATTCAAGAGGATTCAAAATATTCGACCTCTGAAGAACTTACCCTCGATATTCTTAACCTTGGTAATGTATATTCAAAGGTGAATGAATTTTATGAGGAAAAACTGGGCATAAAATCCGAACGCAGAAAAATGAATGAATTGGATCTGTCAATAAAGAACAAACAAGATTTTATTAAAACTCTAGAAGAAGATCCCGAAACGGAAAAAGGAGATCTTCAAAAACAGGTGGGAGAATTACAGAAGCTTGAAAAAAACTACGAATTTCTGAAAAAACAAATTCATAAAAATGAACAAAACATCAGTGATCCAAAATTCAGAAGGAACCTGCTTCAAAAGGAAAATGATGAATGGACTGATAGAAATACGAAAAATCGTGAAAGAATTGAACAACATGAAAAAATAATAAAACAGAAGAAACTCCTTCATGAAAATCTTCTGGCAAAAAAAGAACAGTTTTTAAAAAGGTTTACTTTAATATATCCTGCTATTCTGGTGGTTGTGCTGATTGGTTTTTATTATATTTTCTTTAAGTATGTAGACAATCCAGCACATTTAATTGCTAACCTCAACCTTAATAAGATAAGTTTTATAATTTATACTTCTGTAATTTTCTTATTGGCATATTTAATTTACGCATATATTTTATATAATAAAAAAATATGGATTCCCTTAAAACTTTGCAGGGAAGAACTTAAATTACTTTATAGAAAGAAAATAGAAAATCTTTTTTTGTTAATAGATACAACTAATAAAATATTTCTTAATGAATTTGAACACAGAATATGTAGTTTAGCGCTTGAAAATGTAAGAAAACTTAAATTCTATATTAAAAAATGCGCTGAAGGCATTGAAGATTTCAAAACCAGGCTAGAGCTGATACATGAAAAACATTCCAAATCATATAATCAGTTTTTAGACTCAACTTCCAGTATTAATCAAAATGAAATTGTCAATTCCAATTTAATAGATTATTATTTTAATGAAAACCAGCATAAAACTGATTTATTTTATACAAAAGGGCTAAGTAGCATACATAATAACAACGAAATAAAAATCGGTGGGAAAAGTATTTCACATTATCTTATTGAATTTCTTTCAGATCAAACTTCTGGAATTAACAATCTGGAAGAAGAAATACAAAAGTATTGTTTAGTCATCTATAAATTTCTAAAAGAATCAGATATATACAAAATGTTATTTAAAAACACCGAAGTATTCAGCTCAGATGACATAAATTCAAAAATCAAAATTTTGCTTGATACGTCTGAATCTCTTATTAAATTAAGTAATAGCAGCGTAAATGACATTTCATATTCTTTCTCAAATATTTATATTGAAAATAATGAACAAATTAGAAATTTAATAAAACAAATATTAAAGGATTTGAGTGATAATGAATATACATTTATAAATGGAAATAAAAATGAAGTTATCAGAGTTAATCTTAAATTAGGATTCCCGGCTTTTGCCTTGGCTAATCTTACAGATTATAGTAAAAGTCTTGATGAATTAGTTAATAAGAAAAATGGGATTAAGAAATCTAATTTTTACTCTAATCCTGATTTAGCAAACTACAATTTATTTCCTGTTGAATTAGAAGACAATACAATTACCACCGATAGAACAAAAATTGCAGTTTTAGCATTAGCATTAGAATTGGTAAAATATCAAAATAATTTTATTATTTCAGAAAATAAGTCTTTTGATTCTGCAGAGAAATTCGCAGATTTCTTTTATAAAACCGAAGGAAAAAAACAAAAAGATCAACTATACGAGAAAATTGAAAAAATAAGAGCCCAGGCACAACAGGATGAGTCAGTCAGGGATATGATAACTATAAAGCTACAGGATATTATTAAAAATGGGGAATTTGAGAATTACAATGATATCCTGGTGGAATTTATTCATTCTATTGGGGAATTTTAATCTGTATATTAAATATTCCAGACCAATGTAAACACCACAATATTTCCCTCAATTAGTAGCACTCAAACTTACTTGTTATCATTGATACTAACCCAACCTTTTTACTACTGGATTCTAGATCCAGTTTTCTTTGAAAAAAGATCGTAAAAATGAAAACAAATAATTTTATCGAGAAATCATAGAGGGTGTCTAATACCGATTATTATTTGAAATGCCTTTTAGCTCATTTTGAAAAACAATTGGTATAACTATTCACTTTCAGCGGAATAAGCAATTATGTCTATAGATACCTGGAAAACCTTTTCTGTATTCGTTAGCAGCACCTTTAAGGATATGCATGCTGAAAGAGATTACCTTAAAAATTATACTTTTAAGGAAATAGAAGAAGAATTAAAGCAATATAA
>JAIOTH010000161.1 GCA_021106915.1 bacterium
GACCTCGTAAATGATCAACTTGTCCTTTAATAGCAGCATTGATTAAAACTCGAGCTGTTTCTTGAAAAGAAGCAGCTGATAAAAATGAATCTGTGGTTAAAGAAGCTTTAGTCATACCTAATAATAAAATACTTCCTTTAGCTTCTTTCTTACCCTTTTTCTTCATCTCTTCATTTGTTTTTCTAACCAAAGATGTTGTTATAATCTCTCCTGGTATAAACTCTGTATCCCCTGATTCTTCAATATAAGTTCTAGAAAACAATTGGCGACAAACTATTTCAATGTGTTTATCATTCAAATGTTGTCCTTGGGAAGAATAAATATGCTGAATCTCTTTAATAATATATTTTTGAACCTCTTCTCTCCCCCTTAAATCATATAACTTTTTCAAATTCATACTTCCTTCTGTTAACTGAGTTCCTTCACTAACTAAATCACCATCTTTAACCCATAAATTCACATCTCCTGAAACTACATATTCTCCAACTATTGGTTTAGTAGCAATAATCTCTATTTTGTATTTTTTAACATTAATAATTCCTGGATTCTTAGCTTTGGTAATTTTACCATTTAATTCAAATAAGTCTGCTTTTTTCTTGATAATCTTTTTATCTTTCACTAAAATTTTAGCTCCTTTTTCTAATTCATATCTCTCTAAAACACTTTCATCAGAAAAAACTTGAACTAATTTAGCTTTTTTATTAGTTTCATCTTCAACATTGGTAATTTTTACTTTTCCAGAAAGCTCACTAATTACTGCTTGTCGTTTTGGATTTCGTACTTCAAAAACTTCTTCCACTCGTGGCAAACCTTGTGTAATATCTCCACCAGCAATACCACCAGTATGAAAGGTTCTCATGGTTAACTGTGTTCCTGGCTCACCAATACTTTGAGCAGCAATAATTCCAACCGCTGTTCCGACTTTAACTGGTTTATTACGACCCAAATCATAACCATAACATTTTTGACAAACTCCTTTATCAGCCTTACATGTTAAAAGAGATCTAATATGAACATGTTCTACTCCCAATTCGTCTATCTGAGCTGCCATTTTTTTATCGATTAAAACATTTTTTTTGATAATCACATTGCCTTGTAGGTCTTTTACTTCCTTAATCGTTGTTCGACCTAAAACTCTTCGCCCTAAATCCTTACCCATTTCTTCAGAATCGTGCTTAGTAATTACTCGACCCTCTTTGTCACCACAATCTTCCTCTAAAATCAATATATCCTGACAAACATCTATTAATCTTCTAGTTAAATAACCAGCACTAGCAGTTCTTAAAGCTGTATCAGATAATCCCTTACGAGTACCATGAGTAGAAATAAAATATTCCAAAACATCCAAACCTTCATTAAAATTAGCCTTAATAGGTAATTCAATAATTTCACCAGCTGGATTAATAACCAAGCCTTTCATACCCATAATTTGAGTCATTTGAGCCCAAGAACCACGAGCTCCAGAATTAATCATTGAATAAATTGGATTATCTTTAGTAAAAATAACTTTAGATTTATCAGTAATAATATTCTTGACTCCCATCCAAACCTCTACTACTTTTACATATCTTTCTTTATTAGTTAAAAATCCATTTTCATATAAATCGTGTATTTTCATCACTTCTTTATTAGCTTTTTCAACTAAGCTCTTTTTCTCAGCTATATGAGGTAAATCTCCCATACTCCAAGAAAGTCCTGATTTGGTGATAAATTTTAAAGTCAATTTTTTCAATCTATCTAAAAATTCAATTGTTTTTTCATCTCCATAAGTATCTAAAACTTTGGCTACCATTTTTTTCAAATCTCCAGCTCCTAATTCTTCATTATGAAATCTTAATTTTTTAGGCAAAATTTTATTAAAAATAACTCTACCAACTGAAGTTTTTATAATTTTATCATTAATTTGAACCTTAACTAATTCTTGTAAATTAATTTTACCTAAATCATAAGCTGTTAAAACAACTACCTGACTAGGGAATAATTTAATCTTCTTTTCTTCTACATCCTCATTAGGAATACAAGTTAAATAATTTCCGCCCCAAACCATGTCTTGGGATGGAACAACTATTGGATCACCGGTAGCTGGCTTTAATAAATTATTAGTAGAAAGCATTATTTCTTCAGCTTCTTTCCTGGCTAATTTAGACAAAGGAACATGAACTGCCATTTGATCACCATCAAAATCAGCATTAAAAGCTGAACAAACCATAGGATGAATCCTAATAGCCTTACCTTCAATCAAAGTTGGTCTAAAAGCTTGGATACCTAAACGATGTAAAGTAGGAGCTCGATTTAATAATACAAAAGCCTCTTTGGTAACTTCTTCTAAAATATCCCAAACTTCATCATAACCCGCATCAATATATCTTTTAGCACTTCGTACATTATGAATAACCTCTCTTTCAATTAATTTAGAAATTACAAAAGGTTTAAATAATTCTAAAGCCATTTTCTTAGGTAGACCACACTCATCTAATTTTAAATGTGGACCAACAACGATTACTGAACGACCAGAATAATCTACTCGTTTACCCAATAAATTTCTTCTAAATCTTCCCTGTTTACCTTTTAACATGTCAGCTAAACTCTTTAACATTCTCTTTTGACCAGTAGAAGCTATAACTGTTTTACCATGCCGAGCATTATTATCAATCAAAGCATCAACTGCTTCTTGGAGCATTCTTTTTTCATTTCTCAAAATTACTTCTGGAGCATTTAAACCTTTTAAACGCTTTAAACGATTATTTCGATTAATAACTCGCCGATATAAATCATTTAAATCAGAAGTTGCGAAACGACCACCATCTAATTGCACCATTGGTCTTAAATCTGGTGGAATTACTGGAATTAAAGTCATTATCATCCACTCTGGGAGAATATCATTTTTCAAAAAATTTTGAATCAAACGAGCTCTTCTGATTATTTTTTTTTGTTTAGAAGCTGGCGCTGAATCTACTCCACTATTTATATCCTCTAACATCTTTTCCATATCTATCCTCTGTAATAATTTTCTGATTGCTTCTGCTCCAATATCAGCATTAAAAACATGTCCATATTTTATAGACAAATCATAATATTTACTTTCGGAAATAATCTTTAGAGGTTTAATTTGACGAACTTCTTTTTTAGCTGTATCAGCAGCATTGCTAATTTTTTCAATTTCTTTATCTTTTAAATCACTCAAACCATTACTCTCTGCTTCTAATTTTTTAATTTCTTTGGTATTTTTATTTTCTCGAGCCTCGCTTATTTTTTTATCCAATTCTTGAAATTGATTATTAGTGTTTTTTTCTATAGATTTAACTTTTTGTTTTAATTCTTGATTTATTTGCAATAAAACATCTTTCTTTAAGTCTTCCTTTACTTCTGTAATAATAAAATTAGCAAAATAAACAACTTTTTCTAATTGTTGAATTGATAAATCCAAAATTATACCTACTTTAGAAGGAACACCTCTCAAAAACCAAATATGTGATACTGGAGTAGCTAATTCTATATGCCCAAAACGTTCTCGACGAACACTCTTACGAGTCACCTCTACTCCACACTTATCGCAAACAATGCCTTTATATCTAATTCTTTTATATTTACCACAATAACATTCCCAATCTTTAGTTGGTCCAAATATTTTCTCACAAAACAAACCATCTCTTTCTGGCTTTTGAGTTCGATAATTAATAGTTTCTGGCTTTAGAATTTCGCCATGAGACCATTTTTTGATATCTCCTGGTGAAGCCAATTTCAAACGAATAGCATCAAAATAAGGAGCTTTTTTAAGGTCATTAAAATTAGTAAAAGTTGTTTTAGTGGATGAAGGTGTAGGCATATATTTAGTTAAAAGTTAAAAATATAAAATTCTTATTTTAAGTGAAAAAAATATTAAGTTTTATACAAAATCCTATAAATTATAAGCTAACTGTTAATTATTTTTTTCTTTTTATTTAGATAATTCGTCAATTACAACTTCTTTTTTCGAATTTGCTTTAAAATATCCTCCATCACTATCTTTTGATAAATCTACAACATCTCCTTTAAACAACATCTCAACATTAATACCTAGAGCCCTTAATTCACTAACTAAAACATTAAAACTTTCTGGGATATTTATTTTTCCTATTTCTTCACCTTTAATAATGGCTTCATAAGATTTACTTCGACCATTAACATCATCAGATTTAATAGTCAAAATTTCTTGTAAAACATGAGCTGCTCCATAGGCTTCTAAAGCCCAAACCTCCATCTCCCCAAATCTTTGTCCACCAAATTGAGCTTTACCACCCAAAGGTTGTTGAGTTATTAAAGAATAAGGACCAATTGACCGGGCATGAAGCTTATCTTCTACTAAATGATTAAGTTTCAACATATAAGTGACACCAACTGTAGTTCTATTATCAAAAATTTCTCCTGTTCTACCATCACAAAGCTGAACTTTTCCGTTTTCTGCAAAACCAGCTTTTTTTAATTCTGCTTGAATCTGTTCAATTTTCACTCCATTCAAAGGAGGGGTTGCTACTTTATATCCTAATTTTCGAGCTGCCAAACCAAGATGATTCTCTAAAACTTGTCCTAAGTTCATTCGAGAAATAATACCTAGCGGATTAAGAATAATATCTACTGGTGTTCCGTCCTCCATAAAAGGCATATCTTCTACAGAAATAATTCTAGAAATAACACCTTTATTTCCATGACGACCAGCCATTTTATCACCAACTTGAATCTTTCTAAGTTGAGTAATACTAATTTGAATAGTCTGAATAACTCCAGCTGGTAATTTATCACCATTTTTTCTAGAAAAAAACTTAATATCTACTACCTTACCGTGTTCACCATGCTCTAAATAAAGAGAAGAATCTTTAACGTCTTTAGCTTTTTCACCAAAAATAGCTCGCAAAAGTTTTTCCTCAGCAGAAAGCTCAGTTTCACCTTTAGGGGTAATCTTTCCTACTAAAATATCACCTGACCTAACAGTAGCTCCAATTCGGACAATTCCATCTTTATCTAAATCTTTTAATCTCTCTTCTCCAATATTAGGAATATCTCTAGTAATAACTTCTGGTCCTAATTTAGTATCTCGAACATCAATAGAATAATTTTCAATATGAATAGAAGTATACACATCTTCTCTAACTAAATTTTCAGAAAGTAAAATAGCATCTTCGTAATTTCCACCCTCCCAAGGCATGTAAGCCACTAAAACATTTCTTCCTAAGGCTAACTCTCCCTTATCAACAGATGCTCCATCAGCTATTACATCTCCTTTTTTAATCTGCTCTCCCTTGTCGACAATTGGATGTTGATTCATACAAGTAGAAGCATTAGAACGAACAAATTTATGCAATTTATACTCGTATTCTTTACGATCTTTTCCTTTAATTACAATTCTATCTGATTCAATCTCTGTAACTTTTCCGTCTTGCTTAGCTCTGGTAACTTGTCCGCTATCTTCAGCTGCTCTAGCTTCTACACCAGTTCCAATTACTGGTGAATCTGGCTTTATTAAAGAAACTGATTGTCTTTGCATATTTGATCCCATCAAAGCTCGAACCGCATCATCATGCTCTAAAAAAGGAATCAAGGAAGTAGCAATACTAATAATTTGATTAGGGGCTACATCCATATAATCTATTCTTTCAACATCATCGAAAGAAGGCTGACTATGAATTCTCATTTCAGCCTGGGCTTCTATAAAATGTCCATCTTTATCAAAAGGAGTAGTAGCAGCCGTAGTTACGCCTTTTTCTTCCTCAAAGGCATCTAGATAAATAATTTGATCAGTGACTACTGGTATTATGGGAATAATTTTTAAACTATCAAATTTTTCAATTTTCTTAGCTATCTTTTCATCAATAAAAGTTTTGCTACTAAAAATTACTTTTTTAGTCTGAGGATCTTTAATACTTTCTCTTAAAATATAACCCTTAGTCTTAGATGCTTTATTTTTAATATCGTGAAGAACAATTCGAAAAGGAGTTTCTAAAAATCCATATTCATTAATTCGAGCATAAGAAGCTAAATGTCCAACCAAACCAATATTTGGCCCCTCAGGAGTAGCAATTGGACAAATTCTACCATAATGACTACGATGCACATCTCGAACTTCAAAACCAGCTCTTTCTCGAGAAAGACCACCGGGACCTAAAGCTGACAATCTTCTTTTATGCTCCAACTCAGCCAAAGGATTAGTTTGATCCATGAATTGTGATAATTGAGAACTCATAAAAAATTCTCGAATTGTACCAATAACTGGCTTAGCATTAATTAACATATTAGGACTAAGAACACTGATATCGCTAGTACTCATTCTGTCCTTAACTACTCTTTCCATTCTAGCCAAACCAATTCTAAATCTATTTTGAATTAACTCACCCACAGCTCTTATTCTTCGATTTCCTAGATGATCAATATCATCTGCTGATTCTTGAGTTAAATTTAATCTAATAATCTCTCTAATTACACTTACTAAGTCATCTTTTTTTAGAGTACGATGTTCATTTGTAATAGGATAATTTTGATTAAATCTCTTATTTAATTTATAACGACCAACATTTCCAAAGTCATAACGATTAAAATCAAAAAACATGGAAAAAATTAAAGACTTAGCGTTATCAGCGGTAGCCAAATCTCCTGGTCTAATTCTTTTATAAACTTCTATTAAACCGTCATCTTGATTCTTAGTAATATCTTTTTCTAAAGTATTTTCAATAAATCTAACCTCTGGATGGTTATCAACGTCTTTGAATAAATCCAAAATATCTTTATCACTGGTATAACCAAAAGCTCTCAAAAGAGAAGTGACAGTTACTTTCCTTTTCCGATCAATGCTAACATATAAAATTCTCTTTTTAGGATCTGTTTCAACTTCCAACCAAGCACCTCTATTAGGAATAATTTTAGCTCCATAATATTCTCGCCCTAAATAACTTTGGGAAGTAAAAAACACACCAGCACTTCTGATTAATTGAGAAACAACAACTCTTTCCACTCCATTAATAATAAAAGTTCCCTTTTCACTCATTAAAGGGAAGTCTCCTAAATAAATTTCTTGTTCTTGAGATGTTCCACTCCTTTTATTAACTAATTTAGCATTAATTCTAAGAGGAGCTTCGTAAGTAGTATTTCTTTCCCGAGCATAAACCTCATCAAATTTAGGTTCTTCTAATTTATAATCTAAAAAATACAATTCCAAATCCCGACTAGTAAAATCTTTAATAGGTGAAATTTCTTCAAAAAGTTCTTTTAAACCTTTTTTAAAAAACCATCTATAAGATTCTTTTTGAATTTCAACCAAATCCAAAAGTGGCATTGCTGGTTTAGAGTCTGTAAAATATTTTCTGTTTTCTTTTTGAGCCATATTTTTAAAAATAAAAAAGCTAAAACATTTTAACACGTTTAGCTTTATTTGATATTGATATTTATAAAAGAATAATACATTTATTTGGTGTTTTCCGGCCTATTACTCAAACATTCTAGTAAATAAAATTCTTGAGCAGTGAGCCTATTTTTTTAAAAATTAAAATAAAAAAACAACGGAGAATACGAAAATAAAGAGGAGTTTCTATTTTTTATATCATTTTGAGAAAAAAGTCAAGAGCTGGGGGTTTTTGTTTTTATTTTTTTGACCTAAAATACGAAAAAAGTACCTCCAAAAAAATAGGAGGAGCTTTAAATAACTTCTTTATTTAATTTATATACATTATTAATTTAATTTTAACAGTTTCTAAAAAATTGTCAACCCTGTTAAATAA
>JAIOTH010000033.1 GCA_021106915.1 bacterium
AATAAACTCAATTTTATAAATATTTTTTTCATAATGTTAGCTCACCTCCCCTTTACTTCCCCTCCTTAACAAGGAGGGGATTGAGGGGTGGTTGATTTAATAATTTCCATTAATTTATCTTTTTTTACAATTCCATGTTCCCGAGCTACTTCTTGATTATTTTCATCTAAAAAAATAAAAGTTGGGACATGTTTAATATGATATTTTTCTCGCAATTCTTTATTTTTATCATAATCAAAATACTCAGTTTTTAATCCTGGAATTTCTTTTTCAATTTCTTGCCAAAGCGGTTTCATAATTAAACACTCTGGACACCAATCCGCACCTATTTTTAATATTTTCATAATTTAGCTTTTAGCTTTTAGCTTTTAGCTTATAGAATTTTACCTATGAGCTAATGACTAAAAAGCTAATTTTTTTAATTTATTCTAATATCTCTTCACCTTCTGGAATAATATCTTCATCAGGATCTAAAATATCCAAATCATCTTCTTCTTCTAAAGTAATATCATCTACTGAGCCTGAATCATCAATGCTAATATTTTGATCAATTAAATCTACTGTTTTAATGTTAGCTATAATTTTTTTCAAATCATCCCCCAATCTAGTCAAAAGATCTTCATTAACTTTTTTATGTACACTATAAGCAAAAATATATTTTGAATTTTCACCAATTTTTTGAGCTGGATAATAAGATAAATTTTGAATATTTTTCCAAGCATCTTTTTCTATAAAACCAATATTAAAAACTGGCAACTCATCTGCAAAATAAAAATCAATTGAATTTGCCTTACCATCATCTCCAAAATTCAATTCTCTTTCCTTGCTTTGATAATCTTCCCAGGTAGCCGGTAAAAGCAAAGAAAATCCAAAATTTTCATTAGAATAGTCAATATCTTCCTCAAAACTATTAGCATCTTCTTCAACATCATCTTTTAAATCACCATTTAATTTATTAATAGCATCTTGGGCTATTATCTCCAATCTTCCCATCTCAGATATCAAACTATTTATTCTTCTTTCTGATTTAAATAATTTTTCTTCTTTCTCTCTAACTAATTTATGTTGTCCATAAAAAATAATACCTCCCACTAAAATAGCAGTAACTGCTACTGAAGCGACTAACATCCATGGTTTTAAACTATTGTTTTCTGTTGACATATTTTTTAAATTTATTATTAATGAATAAAACTAACTCCATATATTAATAAAATACCTAATATAAAAAATATAAAATGTATAATATTATTTTTAATGCTACAACCATGTTTTATCTCCGGAATCAAATCTGAACAAGCAATATAGATAAAATTACCAGCAGCTAAAGGAACTAGAAAAGCAATATTAATATAATTAGATAAAAAATAAGCTAATAAAGCTCCTAAAATAATTGTGGAAGCAGAAATAAAATTAAAAATTAGAGCTTTCTTTTTACTCCAACCACCATGAATCAAAATACCAAAATCTCCTAATTCTTGAGGAATTTCATGAGCAGCAGCCGCAATCCAAGTGACAATACCCATTCTCATATCAACAATAAAAGCCCCAGCAATCGCCAAACCACCAATAAGATTATGAATGGCATCTGCTATTAAAATTAAATAAGTTACTGGTTGCTTATGTTCTGAAGGAACACGATGACAATGATGCCAATGAATAAATTGTTCTAATAAAAAAAATATTGAAAAACCAATTAAAACCCAAATGAAAACCATCTGATTAGTTTTAAATTTTCCAATACTCTCTGGAATCATATGTAAAAAAGCTCCTCCTAAAAGAGCACCAGCAGACATAGCCACCAAAGGTAAAATTATTTTTCTAAGAGTAGCTTCTTTTAAAATTAAAGTAAACAAACCAACTAAAGCTATCAAACTCATGGCCACTGAACTTAAAATAATAATTAAAAAAATATTCATATAAATTATTATACTCTATTTATCAATTTTAATTGCTTTACCATTTACTAAAGCCTCACTTATTTTCTGATAAGCTGAACTTAAAATCCTTTGAAAAGTACTTTGAGAAGTATTCATTTTCTGAGCAGATTCATTTTGATCTAAATTTTTTACATTTTTTAAACGCAAAGCTTCAATTTCTTCATGACTTAAAGAAACTATTTCCAAATTTCTCATAGGAATACCACTAGGCTTGAAATAGTTAGCCTTAGCTCTGAATCTAATTTTTCTGCATAGTCTAGGTCTAGGCATAATTTTTGAATGATTAATTTCTAATTTCTAATTTCAATTCCTGCCTGCCAGTAGGCGGGTAAATTCGAATTTTTAATTCTCAAATTTAACCCAAATAATCTTCAATAATACCATTAGCTAATATATATTCTATATTTCTATCTTCTAAAGCTCCTTGCATATTATTTCCAATTTTACCAGCAATTAATTTATTTACATTCTTTTGTTCTAACATTTTAGCTACACTAAAACCAGCTCCTCCGCCACCTTGAGCAAAAGGATTTTTTAATGCCTCTAATATTTCATTTTTTTCACCAAGTAATAAATAATAAGGAGCTCGACCACCTTGATCGGAAATTTCCCCTTGAAAATCTTTACTTGTAGATGCAATTGCTGTAATCATATAATTTTAGAATTAATTTTTAATAAATTTATCAATTATTATTCCATTAATAACGGAAAAAATAATCATTAAAGCTGTCATTAATATAACAAATTTTAAAGAAAAATAATAGGCTATCATTGGGATAAATGGTAATTTTATAGCCCGGTTATAAAGAAAAATACTGATTAATCCATTTTTAAATCCTTGTTCTTTTAAATCAGCTAAGAATGGATACCAAGCATAAATCGGACCTGATGATAAAATACCTAAAATAACAATCAAAAAATATTTTTTCCAAGTAACTTTTCCTATTAAATATTGTTTAATCTTTTTATTACTTAAAATATAATTAAAAATAAAAATCAAAATAAAAGCTCCTAATATGCTAGGTAAAATTTTAATAGCTAAAATAACAAATCTATTCAAGCTACTCATAAAAAATAACGGATTAAAAGCTAATATAAATAAATAAACTAAAATTACTAAGCTCAAAAATTTTAAGCTAGAATGTAAATCATCAAATTTTTGCTTTATTTTTTTCATCAACTTAAAATTAATTGTATTATCAAACCAATTAAAATAGCACTAATAAAACTTAAAACATTTCTTAATATAGCAAACTTCTTGCCTAGCATCATAGTTTCCGCTGGTAATTGAACCAAACCCACTGTCACCCAAGACAAAATAAAGGCTGTAATAGCTGCTAAACTAACACCTAAGCCCATAAATTTATTAGCTAAAATATAAGATGTAATTGGATTACCAGCTGCTAAACTACCAAATATAGCTCCTAAAAAAGAGTCTACTAAAATATTATATTGAAATAATTTAACAATCCAATTTGATTTTAACAAAGGATTTAATAAAGAAATTAATAAAATAACACCCATTACTAAAGGTAAGGTAGTTATTATAATTTTTCTTGTTTGTTTCCAAATTTGTAAAAACTTATTATTCATAATATTTAAATCTTCAAAAAAGAAAGCAGTGACAAAATCACTGCCTTCTTAATTAACTTCTATTTAGATTCTTTTAATTCCTCTTCTACAGCCTTTAATTCAGCTTTCAAGTCTTCTTGATAAGATTTTAAATCCTCGACCTCTTCTTTTTGAGAAAAAAATCTTCGAAATCCAAAACCTCTTCCCAGACATCTACCTCGTCCAAAACCTCGACCAATTCCCCGTCCGCTTTGACTCGGTGAAACAGATCCACCAGAACAGTTTCCCATTCCCCTTCCGGTTTGTGGACCTTCTCCTCCTGGTCCTTTTCCATTAAAATTTGGCATAATTTTGTTAGTTAATTATTAATTAGCTTATAGCTTATAGCTTATAGCTATATTATAAGTATATACCCATAACTATATTTTGTCAACCCAGCCCTCACCCTTCAACAAAAAAAAATAATACTAAATAAAGACTTTAATGAGGGCTGGGTCAACCCTTTTTTATAACCATCACTCACTTTAAAAATAAAAAATCATCTAAGTAATATAAATGACTTTAAAAATAAATAACTAAAACTTTTTTAAGACCTGCTTTATCTCTTTTCTTTCTACCACTAAGTCATAAATTGCCTTACAAAACTTAATAGCTTCCTTTAATTCTTTTTGATGAATATTCCGACCAGTGGCACTGCCCATGGCCCCAAATTCTAACTGATAATTTAATCTTTTTAAAAATTCTTTAGAACTAACTGATTTTCCACCAGAAAAAATCACCTTTGTCCGTCCAGCAGATTGAATAACTTCTTTAATTGCTTGATGACTAGGTTTTCCTTTTAAATCTGGATAAATAACTTTTACAAAATCTGCTCCCAAACAAGAAGCCACTCCTGTAGCTCCAGCTATTAAATGAGCATCTTTTTCAACTTTAATTGCTTTACCTCGCGGATAAACCCATAAAACTACTACTAAAGCCTCCTGATGAGCATCATGAATTATTTTAGCAGCCTCTACTAACATTTCAGCCTCATATTCACTACCTAAATAAATCGTATAACCAACTCCTAAAATATTTAATCTATTATGTTTTTTTAAAAAAATAATATCTTCTATTTCTACAAATTGCTTACTCACTGGATCATCTTGATTTTTTTTTACTAAATTAGTTTTACCATTTAATTTAATTAAATAAGGAATATTTTTATAATCCATTCCATACCTAGAAATTAATCCTAATTGGGTAGCAAAAACTCCTATCTTAGATTGAGAAGCTATCTTAAACAAATGCTCTGGATCAGCATCAGAATCATCTATACCCTTACCATAAAAATCATCATTTAAATGCTCTATTTTTTGATCACCAGCAAAAAGCATTAAGCGACCACTATTATGAGTAATCTTTAAATAATTGTTTTGATATTCCTTTCTTTTAGTTGACGGTACGTCTAAGGGAATTATAATTTTATTTCTTTTAATTTTGTTCATTTTTTATTTTATTTTTATTTATTGTCATTCCGAGCTTGCTCCGGAATCTCGAGATCCTGAATCAAGTTCAGGATGACGTAGTCCAACAAGCTCAGGATGACATTATCTAATTTCTTGTATTTCCTAATCCCTAAAACCTAGCGACTAATTCAATTATAACATTTTACAAACCTTTTATTAAATTAATTCCTTTCATAAAAGAACTTGGTTTGATTTTTAAAAGCCCCAAAACTGTAGGAGCAATATCAGATAACACTCCAGCTATTTCTTGTTTATGAATATTTTGATTATCTAAATTCATTCCCCTTCCCTCTAACTCTTTATTAATTATCACTAAAGGAACTGGAAAATTACTATGTTCTTTATCTATTTCTCCAGTTTTTAAATTAATTACTTCTTCAACATTACCGTGATCAGCAGTAAGTAAAACAGTACCATTTTGAGCTAAAATACTGGGTATTATCTTTGTTAAATTATTATCCACTGATTCTACTGCCTTAATTGCCGCCTGCAAATTACCAGTATGTCCAACCATATCTGGATTAGCAAAATTAGCAACACCAAAATCAAAACTATGAGATTCTATATTCTTAATTAAATTAGCTGCTATCTCTGGGGTAGACATCTCTGGCCGCAGATCGTAAGTTTCTACATTAGGCGAGGGGATTAATATTCTACCTTCCTTAGTAAATTTTTCTTCTCGTAAACCATTAAAAAAGAATGTGACGTGAGCATATTTTTCAGTTTCCGCAATATGTAATTGTTTTAAACCAGCTTGATCAATAACTTGAGCTAGAGTTCCTTTTATCTCCGGTCTTTGAAAAGCAATTTCTACTGGTAAACCTTTCTGATATTCTGTAAAAGTAACCATTAATAAATTTTTAATTCGTCGCCCTCTATCAAATTTATCAAAATCTTCTGAAATTAAAGCTTTGGTAATTTGTCGTGCTCTATCAGATCTAAAATTAAAAAATACTAAGGCATCATCATCATTTAATCTAGCAACTGGCTCATTTTCTTTTCCAATAACTATTGGTTTAAAATTTTCATCAAATATATTATGAGCATAAGAGCTCTGTAATGCTAATATTGGATCCTCAAAATATTCCTTAGCTTTTCCCTGAACAATGGTTTCATAATTTTTTTGAATTCTATCCCAATTATTATTTCTATCCATTCCATAAAAACGACCTGCTAAAGTAGCTATTTTTCCACATTGATAATAATCAATAGTTTTTTGTAATTCTTCTAAAAAATAAACCCCTTGATCTTTTTTTGTATCTCGACCATCTAAAAATAAATGCAAATAAACTTTTTTTAATTTATTATCAGCTGCTATTTTGATTAATGATTCTAAATGAGCTTGATAAGCATGAACTCCTCCTGTCCCTAATAAGCCCATCAAATGTAAAGCACTATTATTATTTTTCGCATGTTCGATACTTTTTAAAATAGCTTCATTCTGAAAAAAATCACCACTCAGAATACTTTTATTAATTCGATTTAAGCTCTGCAAAACTATTTGTCCTGATCCAATAGTAATATGCCCTACTTCTGAATTCCCCATTTCTCCATAAGGAAGCCCTACTGCTTCCCCTGAGGCTTGTAATAAAAAAACTGGATATTTCTTAATTAAAAAATTCCAATACTCTAAATTAGACAGAGTTAATGCATTTCCAATCGATGGCTGAGATATTCCCCAACCATCTAAAATAATTAAAACAACTGGATTAGTAGTCATAAGTTATATTTTCTTCCTCACCTTTTAAAACTTTTTCAATTTTTTCTCTTATTAAGACTTCTTTCTCTTCAATAATTTTTAAAATTTTCGTTTTATTTTCTGGGTCAATTTCTTTCTGATATTCAATAATTCTTTGATTAAAGCTATAGACCATATCAGTAATGGCCATCAAAACCTTTTCCTTTTGATCTTCCAAAATATTGAATTCACTAAAATAACTCTCAACTGACTTTTGTTTTATTTCTTTATCCATCACGTTGATATTATTGATTAATTGATTCAAAACATTTCCTTATCTTTTTTTATCATAAAATTTATTTCTCCGTAATTATCTAACAAGATAAATCTCGTTAATATTTATTTATTAAATGTTAATATTTACTTAATTAACTATACATTTATTATATCACCTTCGAAAAACATTGAAAATGCTTGACTTAAAGATAAAATGATGATAAATTCTTATTATACTTCGCGTAAAAAAATAACTTAAATTATTAACAAAAGACCCGTCATATGATATTTTATAATCTTATATGATAAATCTTAGATATAAAAATGGAAAAAATCGATCATTATGAAATAACTTTCATCGTTAACGGTGACATAGCTGAGACTGAACATTCTAAAATAGTAGAAAATGTTCGGGAAAATATCTCTCAAAACAATGGAAAATTAGACCAAACTCAGGAATTAGGTAGAAAAAAATTACAATATCCAATTCAAAAATCTTTGAGAGGTAATTTTTATTCTATTGAATTTGATATTGAAACTTCAGCTATCAAGGAAATGGAAAAAGAGATTAAATTAAAAAAAGAAATTATTAGGTATTTAATTATTAAAAAACCTCATAATACCAAACCTTTAGAAACTGAAAAATCTGAAAATAATAATACTAGAGAAAATAAAATAAAGAACAAGGTAAAGGTGCCTCATAAATCACCTCAACAACTACCTAAAAAAGAAGATTTATCTATTCAAAAAACAAAAAAAGAGACTTCTGAAAAAGAAATAAATACTGATTTAGACAAAAAATTAGACGAAATACTAAATGACGATTTAATTAATTAAAAGAAGAAGCGCAATGCATTGCGCTTCTAACAACTAATTATATGGATTTAAACAGAGCAACAATATTAGGTCGACTTACTGCTGATCCTGAGTCTCGGACTACTCCCTCTGGACAAACAGTGGTTTCATTCTCAATAGCAACTAACTTGACTTGGACTGATTCTGCTAGTGGTGAAAAAAAAGAAAAAACTGAATTTCATAATATAGTAGCTTGGAGAAAATTAGCTGAAATCATAACTCAATACCTTAAAAAAGGAAGTCGAATTTATTTAGAAGGAAGACTACAAACAAGATCTTGGGAAGACCAAAATGGAGTAAAAAAATACCGTACCGAAATTATAACAGATAATATGATTATGCTAGATTCAAAACCTTCAACAAATAATTCTACTCCTGTGACTCCATCCCCTTCAGATGATTCTACTAAAAATTCTGAAAAAAATAGTAGCTCTGAAGAAGAAATAAACATTGAAGATATACCATTTTAATTTAAAACTATGCCTAAAAACAACATTCTTAACAAAAGTAAATATTGTCATTTTTGTAATAAAAAAATAGATTATATTGACTTTCGAGATATTACAATTTTACAAAGATTTATTAGCTCTTATTCTAAAATAGTTCCTCGTAAAAGAAGTGGTGTTTGTTCAAAACATCAAAGAAAACTTAGTCAAGCTATTAAAAGAGCAAGATTCATGGCTCTTTTACCATACACTAAATAGTCAACGCGATACCAATACCTGCCTGCCGGCAGGCAGGTACTAATAACATTCGAATTATACTAATATATAAACACCTAGTATCATTAGTATTAGTATATTAGCATCATTTAATTCGCCTGCCTACCGAAGCTTTAGCGTAGGTAGGTATCATTCGTATGTTGGAATTCAATCAATTAAAATTAAATAAGGTAATTTCTTATAAAAATCAACCTTATAAAATAGTTTTTGCTCAACACTCCAAACAAGCTCGTAGTGGTGCTGTTTTAAGGACTAAACTTAAAAATTTAATCACCGGCGATGTTTTAGAAAAAACATTTAATGGTGGTGATAAATTTGAAGAAGCAGACTTAGAAAGAGCTAAGGCTAATTTTCTCTATAAAGATGATGATAACTCATATTTTATGGATCTAGAAAATTTTGAACAATTTCAATTTTCAAATACTGATATAGAAAATGAATTAAATTATTTAAAAGAAGGATCTCAAATTGAAGTATTAAAATTTAATAGTGAGCCAGTTTCTGTCATTCTGCCTACTAAGATGGAATTTAAAATAATTTCCGCTCCTCCGGGAATTAAAGGAGATACAGCTGGAACAGCTACTAAGCAGGTGACTATTGAAACTGGGGCTGATATTAAATGCCCTTTATTTATTAAAGATGGTGATAGTATTAGAATAAATACCGAAAATGGTGAATATGTAGAGCGGGTTTAAACAAAAAAAATATCCCGTAGAGGCAAGTTTGAAACCTGCACCTACGGGATATTTTTTTCTCTATTAAAACTGAACCTTACCCGCGACTTCTTTAATATCTCGCCAAACAAATTGCCCTAAATTTAAATCTCCATAAACTATTGGGAAATATTTTTCCTGTTTAGTTTTCTTAAAAATATTTGCTAAATACATACCAAAAAGACCAGATTCTGACGGTGATAATTTAATTTCTACTGATAAAAATTGTAAAAATAAACTTAATGATTCTGCCTTACCAAAATTATTAATAATCTCCGTAACAATATTCTCTGAAAATTTTAGTCCTAAATATTTTTTAAATTTTAATCCTAAGTCTTGTTGAGTAATATTTTTAAAAAATAATTCCCACAATTTTTCTTGGCTAAAAAATATTAAAATCGAAAAATATTGTTCTTGATTATTATCTTTAATAGCTAAAATTAATTTTTTAAGCAAATCATCTAAGTTTGAATCTAGATTTATTTTTTGCAAATCTTTCATTTTCTTCTCAAAAGATCGATAACTCTCTAACAATTTTTCAATGGTCTTTTTTCGTTCTGGGCTAGTCTTAATTTGAGAAACTTTGTCTTGAGACTGATATTTTTCAGAATCAAAAACTTTTTGATGCACTGGTTTTGGGGAAATACTTTCAATTTTCTGATAAAGCTCTTTTACTTCTTCAGAAATTTTTTCTAAATTACCCCTTTTAACAACTGCTAAATCTCCATCTTCCGTAATAACTGGTATTGATTCTTCTAATCCCTCTACTTCTGAGGATGGAATTTTCATTTTTGCATAAAGACTTATTATTATATTCAATTTATTTTTATCTGTTGCTAATAAAAAACTGTAATTTTTACTAGATAAAAAATAATTATTAATCTTAATCTGATCTAAAAACCCTTCCTCCATAAAACTACCTCTAAAATCATTTAACCAATTGGCTACTGTTGGTTTTTCTTCAGAATTAGCTATTTTTATATCTTTGTCACCAATCAAAATTTTACTATCATTCAAAAATTTCAAAAAATTTTCTTTAAAAGCATCTCTTTTCTCTAAAGAATGAAAAAAATTATTTATTATAAAAGAATCTATTTGATCTAAAATATCATACACTTCTAATTCAAACATCTGATGAAAATGCTCACTAAGTAATTCAAATAATTCCCCTTCTTTTAATCTATATAAGCCTAAAAATTTAGCTTGATAAATCAGCTCTTGATATGGTTCTAAAATTTCTGGTGATAAATTAGCTCCTATTTCTGGAATTTCAATTATTTTCTCTAAAAATTTAGCAAATTTATAAGCTTCAAAACGATCATGATTTCGCATTATCAAGGCTAACTTATTTTTAAAGCCTTCTAAATATTCTCGATCTCTTAAATTAATATGATTCATAAATTGATCTTTTTACTTCTTTTTCTTTATTATTTTTTTATATTTTTCGTTTTTATTATTTTTCTTACTCCTTTAATTGTAATTTCAATCTCTTTTTCGTTTGGAATACTTACTATTTTTGTTCTTCCTACCTCTCCTTCTTTTTCCGTTTTAATATTAATCACATCACCTTTTCTATAATTTTTATTATTAATCTTTATTTTTAGAGGGCTTTCTGCTTTTTTATTAGTTCCTTTTTGATCTGGACTATTAATTTCTTCTTTTTCAACAGTAGTGGTTTTCTCTATATTTGTTTCTTTTATTTTTTTTCTCTCAATTTCATATTCTCTAATCTTTTTATATTCACTTTCGGGGTCTCTTATTCTACCATCTTTAGTGGCAGCTATACCCCGAACATTATTAATAAAACCAGCATTTGTTAAATTCTCTAATTCACCTTCCACATACATAAAATTTTGAGCAGCATTTTGATTTAATCTGCCCATATTAGACATAAAATTTTGGTTGCCACTTAAAGAAGATACCAACATTCTTCCTAAACTACTTAACTTAAATTCTCTTTTACCATCACCAGTTTCCCCACCATAAGCTAATCTATTTAAATTTCTAGCTATATGCTGCGGATCCTTTTTCATAATATCGCCATAACATTCCTTAGCATGCCCAGAATCATCCCAACTACCATCTGCTCTTTGAGTAATCAAACTTTTGAATTCACCACTAGGAGTCATCGACACAGTCCGGGCCATTTCCCAGTGACCAGCTTTTTCTGCTAAATAACTAATGTCATTTTGAGTAGATAAAGTCTCCTGTTCGCCCATATTTAATTTATCACTTAAAAATTCACTAAAAAACTGATGCAAGCCAACAGCATTAGAATCATATCCATGTTCATTCAAAGCCTCATTTAAATTACCATCTTCTGTCAATTTTTCTATAATGGCTTTGGACATATATTTGTCCTTAGAATTAAGAGAACTTCTTAACATAGCTCTTAATTCATCATGGTTATCAACACCTGCTAATTCTTTTTTCTTATCACCAATCATTGATTTTTCTACAGCTCGACCAGAGGTAGATATAACTGTATGTTTGCCAATTCTGTTTCCGAAAAAACGTTCTACTTCTTTTTCTTTTCCCAAAGCTCCTTTCATTTCTTCAACGGCTTGTTTTTTATTTTCACCTACAGTGTAATATTTTTTAGCTTCTTCTCTTTGTTCATCTTTTTCAGAATCTGATAAACCACTACTATCGATTCTTTTCATTTCGACTGCTTTCTCTTTTTCTAATGTTTCCTTATCTTTAATTCCATTAATAGCGTCTAGAGCTCCCTCATATTTATCTTCAATTTCCTCTTTTCTTTTCTTTTTTTGTTTTTTATTTAAAGTCTCATCTTTTTCAATTGCGTCTAATTCTTTTGTTTTATCACCATCTTCACCTTCTATTTTCTTTTTTAGAGCATCTTTACTAAAAATCTCTCTACCTTTTACTTCGTTAAAATCATTATTTAATTCATCCAACTTTGTCATATTAAATAATTTTTTTTCTTTTTTTTCTAATGCTTCTTCTGAAAACTTCTTATCACTACCTGTTAAATTTTTAAGCCCTTTTCTTCCATTGGCTATTTCTCCTTGCAAAGTTTCTTTTTCTTTTTCAAAAGCTGCTCTTTTATCCCCTGTTAAATCATCCACCTTTAAACCATCTACTCCCTTAGCAAATTCATCTCTTTCCTTTTTAGCCCTTCCTACTGCCTCATCTTTCTCATCATCATCTTTAAAACCATTTCCCATATCATCCATATAGCCATTTATTTTCTTAGACATTTCTACTGATTCAGATAATTTTCTTTCATCTTCTTTTTTCTTTGCTGGATAAAAAGTATCTCCCCAGGCTCTACCAACACCTTTTAACCCTAAAAATCCGGCTGTATAACGTTTTCCGTATTCTGTTCCAGCAGCGCCTCCACCTACCACACCCATAACACCTCCTTTTTTTAAATTTCGAGAAGCTGCTTTTGTTATTTCATTTAAAGAGCTTTTTTTACGCTCCGCAAAACTATCTTTTAAATTTTTAATGCCCATTTTAGTAGCATTATAACCCAAACCTACTTTTCCTAATGTTTCTCTATCTGCATAAGAAGCTAAAGCACCTAGACCTTTAAAAGGAGCCTTGGCTATTGCAGTACCAGCACTAGATATTTTTTGATGCATACTACCAGCCAACTTAGACCCAGCCACGCCCATTTTCTCTGTCACTTGAATAGCGGCTATTAATAAAGCGATTACTACTACATAATCTAATAAATAATCTAAACTAGCCATTTTTGAAAGCGGAGTACTTGGATCATCTTCGACAGTTGCTTCTTTATCATCTCCTTTTGGTTTACTAGCAGCTTTTTCATTCTCTTTTTTTACATTCTCCATTCTTTCTACAACGCTTTCTCCGCTATCCTGAATAGTATATAAAGCTAACCATAAAAAAAAAGCTATTACTGGACCAGCCGTTAAATTTTTACCTAACTCCGACCACCATTGACTAGCATATTTTTGACCAAAAGGAACTGTCTGTAATAAATAGGCCATTGGTGAAAGAATAATTAAAACCCATAATGTGACAATTCGACCCAGAATAACTACAATCATAATAAAAACAACAATCGAAAAAATCACTAAAAGAGTTAAGGCTAAAAGAAGACCTGTTGCTGTTCTTGTTGAATCAGCCAAACCATACGCACCACCTTCCTTATCACTTAAATTAGTGCTTAAAAATTTATTTAAATGTAAACCACTAGCCAAATTACCCTCCGTAGCATCTTTAAAAGAACTCACAAAGCTAAGCATTATAACCTGAGAAAAATCAATTAAAAGACCAGTAATAGTCTTAGAAAAATTTATCAAAACCGCAAAAATAATAATCTTGCCCAACCATTTTTTATAGGAATATGATTCAATACCTAAAATAGTGGCAAAAGCGACTACTAAAAGCACCATTATGAAAAACATATTACATAAATCTCTCATAATGATCCAACCACTATCTACGGCTGGCACAGTTATAAAATGATCCCATCTAGCAAAAAAAACCAATATTCCTACTTCCATACTAACCAACCAACCCACAAAACTAATTCCTAAAGTCAAAAGTCCAGATATAAACTCAGCTATTGCATCTTTAACGCCACCAGCAGTCACAAAAAAAGGATAAAAAATTGAAGCACTAAGTAAAGCAAAAATAGAGACAAAAAATATTTTTCTCTTTTTATTAAGCTGAGCTCCTAAATTTTTAATCTTTAATAATAAACTTTTCATTTATTTAGTTACTATTATTTTTCTACTTTCTGAGATAAATTCCTCTCCCCAGTTATCAATAATCTTAATTACTGGTTGATAAACACAACATGGTGGTCCATCTATTCCATGACTAGAACAATCAAAATGAAAATAAGCTGAACCTGGCTGACAAGTATAAATATGTTCATATCTTAAGAAAGAATTTTCATCTTCACTATCTCCAATACAAGCATCTTCTGTATCACCCCAAGTTTTAGCAAAGCAAGAAAAATTTTCTGCACAATCATCGTCACTAACACACTTGATACACTCATTCCCACCACTAATACAAGCATTATTTTCATTATTATCCCATAAAATATCCTTATAAAAACTTCCACATCTTCGAACACATTCATGCTTTCTATTCTTAAAAGGACCTTTTAATTCTAAAACATCAGATCCATTACCAAGCCAATCTAAATTAATTTTCTGTAAAGGTGTTCTTCCTTCTTCAGCATAAGCATAGAAAGTAAAACGAGCATAAAGTGTACCCTCTCTTATAATATCAGCATCATTAATACCATTTATTGTGAAACCATCTCCTCCCATTTCATATTCCTGATTAGCTGAATTATAACTAGTTTTTCTAATACGAGGAGGGTTAGATCCTGCACTGTCTCTAAAATCCCAATCTTGAGGGTCTGGAGTAAAGCTACCATCTTGATGACTATGAAAACTGTCTTCTGGAATATAAATTAAAGGAAAAGAGCCATTTATTGATCCAATTCTATTCTGAGCTCCTTGTAAACCCTCTAAAATGCTAGCATAATAATCTGTGACTCCTGGATCTAGTTCAAGTGTATCACTAACTGCAATCATACTTCTCATATTGCTAGAATTTGCGGATACTGAAAATGGTTCAGCAACTAGGAGATCTGACATAAAAACATTATCTGAATTAGGAAGTTCTGAAACTCTGACTTTAACTTCTTCTCCATACCTATCTAAGGAACCAACTCTTACCACTGGACAAATATCTTTATTATTTACGACACAAGCCTCGGTAATACTCACCTCATCTTCTATACCAGTTAATTCAATGAGTTCTAGATCATTTAGATAATATATATTTGAATCAAAAATTGCATTATCCAATTCCGCATAAGTACTACAAGTCTGAATACAGCCAATGTCACTAACTCCATCTCCCCAAGTACAACCACTTGGAGCAGATGCTGTTTCACCAAGATTATCGCACCAATTAAAGGCATTTCCTGATAAATTAGCTACCATATCAACTTGTTCTGTTATCCAATCATAATAAGTATCAACATTTTTAGTTATAGTCATATTAAAATCATTGCATGCATAATCTGGTACAATGCCATATAGACTATTAATCCAAGCTAAATTATGGCAAACATATACTCCATAGCCACCATCATGAGCTGACTCTTCAGGAAGAGTTAAGTCTAAATCAACATAATTAGAATTACCACTTCCATCATAATAAAGCAAATTAGTTGTTGGTACTATATTCTCTCGAATAAAATTACAAGTATCATCTTTTAATCCTTTTAATTTTCTAATTAAAGCACATTCCAACCAACCATCATTAACACCTTGTTCAAGATTATCAGCAGGATCAACAACTGTCCAACAATCTGCATCTCTATGAGGGTCTTTTCTTCCATCATCATCATAATCACCAGGAACAGATTCATGAGGACAATCTGGATTATCTGTTTCATGATAAGGTATAAAATCATCATTTTTATAATCTTCACTATAATCATCTGAACAAGGACTAGCTGTTCCACCATCCCATAAATTATTTAAAGTCAAAGATAAGGTTTGATTTTTCCAATGACTTAGAAATGGATAAAAATTATCTATATCTAAACCTGCTAACTCACTAGGAAACGACCTATTAACGGTTAGAGGATTGCTAGGAAAATTATTATCATTCTCAAATAAAATTGATCTTTGATTACCAAATGTGATAAAAAAATCATCGATAGCATTTTGATTGCAAGTCTCTTGGCAAGTAATATGATTATCTAAGTCACTAGAATTACATGGACTTCCATTCATACTTTCACAACAAGATGAAAAATCATTTTTAAAACGACACATTAAGTCTATTTCATCTTCAGTATAACCACTACCCCCACCACAAGAACTACAATATCCAGTAGAAGAAACTATAGTACAATTATTCTCAATTGCTGTTAACTCTTCTGTGGTTAAACATTGATAGACTTCCTCACTAATTTCATTACAGCAAGAATTGCCAGAACTATCAGATGTAGAAATATAAACATTATCACCATCGCCATCACCATCGCCAGCATTCAAACCCCATCTATCACCTGCCTTAGTCCAACCCGAACCTGGATTTAAGGTAGGAATAGAATAATTTGTTATTTTCCGTTTATCATGACAACAACCGCAACCACTTTTCTTTTCTTGATAATAAACCATTTGCCAATGTACTTTAGTAGAATCCTCTTCACCTAAATTATGTACTTTTGTCTCTGGGGGATTTAATGGTTTTGGGCTTGGCCAATCACCATTACATCTATGCTTTTGTCTCTTAACCTTATAAGAATTACCGCTTAAAGTTTTAAAAGAACGTGGTCG
>JAIOTH010000040.1 GCA_021106915.1 bacterium
GTAGCTGGAGTATCATCATCTGTACCAGCAGTTCTAAATGTCCAATCCAAAGCCTGAGCCAAAGAATTACCATCGACATCTGTCACTCCTTTCTGTTTAATATCTACCAAATATAAAGAATTTATCTGATAATTTTCATTCATTATAAATTGCAAAATATTTCCTTCTACAATAATTTCCCCTTCTGCAGTTTTATCTTTCTTATCTAAACATATTTCATCTAAACATAAATAAAATTTAAAATTTTCATCATTAACTGTTACTTCATTAAGATCATTATTAAAAGCAACCTGAATCATTGAACAAGTAGAAACACTATCTCCAGTTGGAGAATGCCAAGTACTTAAAAAATTAAACGGATCATCATCATCGCCACCGCACCATAAAGAACTATTACAAACACTCTCATCATAAAAACTATTACCATCTGAACCACAAATAAAATTACAACCTGTACATTCACCAGCTATGCAATCTTCACCACCTTCTCCACCACTTGGATCAGTAGCATCTTGAATAATACCTAGAACAAAACTAGCTATGATGTAAGAGGCTAAAATAATTACTAAACCAATTACTCCTGCTTTAAGAATATTTTTAGCTTTAGTTATTTTTTCTTCATTGCCTCCAGAAGTCATCCAAATAAAACCGCCATATAAAATTATAATTAAAGCAATTAAACCTAAAAATCCTAAAGCAATTTGAATAATATTACCTATCATTTCCTCCAAACTAAGCTCTCCCAAACCTTCTATTTGAGGAACAAAAATCTGAGCCTTGGAAATAAGAGGCCATAAAAATCCGCCCGTTAAAGCTAAGAATAATAATTTTGTTTTTTTATTCAAACTTTTCATAATTGATTCGGCTCATCATCGCTACTCCTACCAGGTCCTAAAGCAGAATTATAACAATTACCATAAGAATCTTTAATTTCAGAGGTAAGTCGTGGTCGATAAATTGAATTTTTCTTTAAATAAGGAGAAAATACTCTAATATTTGCCTTTTTATTTTCTTCACTAACAAAAGTAGAATAATTAGGAAAACAAGCATCCAATATAAATTCTTTATCACCATCTGAATGTTCAGCACAACCCTCCGCTTCATTAAATTTATAAATATAAAAATTATCTGTCTTTATAGAGGAAGATGATAAAACTTTATCAAATAAAGCTGAACTTTGACTGTCAATTCGAATAGTAGCCTGATCATTACTAGGAAAAATAGAAATCACTTTTGGAGGAGTTAAATCAATCTCATTATTAGTTTCAAAATCCCAAGCATAATCATCATTAGGAGATCCGCTTTCCAAACCATCATCATTACCATCTAAAAAATTACCAGCCGCATCATTAATACCACTAGCTAAATTTAATAAATCTCCCGCCTTAATTAAGGTCTGAATATTAGCTTCTGCTGGCAGACAAAATACTTGCTCACCACATGAATTTCGAACATAACCTCCACAATCACCATATGGCTCAGGATCTACAAAAAACTCTACTGTTTTATATTGGTTACTAACTTTTAATTGCCCCTCTAATGAACCAAAATTATCTGGATTTTCTATCTCCCTAAAATCCACAACAACATTTCCATTTAAACTCAAAATATTAATTGGTTCTGAAAATGTAATCTGCATAATAGCATTACGAGCTACTACGTCATTCATAATTGGCCAAACAAAATCTATTTTTGGAGGCGTATTATCTAAAAAAGTACTCACCTCAAAATTCCAAGAGTAACCACCCTCCAAAGAACCAAACAAAGAATCTCCGTCTGTACTTTGAATGGCATCTGATAAATTAATCAAAGTATCTGTATTATAACTATCTGTTCCTAAATCATCCAGAGGATTAATCAAAATATTTTGACCATCTTCTTGCAAGACAACCAATAAACGATCATTGGGTATTTGAATACCATCGTTAATAATTGTAACGCTATCTGCTAATTTCCCACATTTATTATTATTTCCACTAGTATAATTATTGCATAAAGTTTGCCCTAATCCACTATCGAATTCTGATCCAACTATAGTAGAAGTAGCTATTTCTATTTTAAAACTAATCATTATCATAGTATTTCGGGGAATATCATCAGCATCTCTCCGTGGATAATGACTCTCTATTACTCCTCCACCTAAAGCTCCACTTCCTAAGCCTGGCCCAAAACCTGAACCATTATCACCACCGCCTCCACCACCTGGATCAGCAGCATCTTGGATAACACCTAAAACAAAACTAGCTATAATATAAGAAGCTAAAATAATTACTAAACCAATTATTCCAGATTTAAGAATATCTTTGGCTTTAGTTATTTTTTCTTCATTACCCCCAGAAGTCATCCAAATAAAACCACCATATAAAATTATGATTAAAGCAATTAGACCTAAAAACCCCAAAGAGATTTGAATAATATTAACTATCATTTCTTCTAAACTAAGTTCTCCTAATCCCTCTATATGAGGAACAAAAATTTGAGCCTTAGAAATAAAAGGTAAAAATAAAAAAACTACCGACATAAAAATTAAACTGCCGACAGTTGTTTTAATATAACTAAAATTATTTTTTGTTTTTGTCGAGCTAAGCCCGATTTTTAATTTTAACAACATTATAATTTATGATAATGCCTAATTTCTAAATTTATGTCATTCCGGACTCGATCCGGAATCTCATCTCGATATGAGATCCTGAGTCAAGCTCAGGATGACGTTGCTTAGAATGATATTATTTATAATAAATTGATTTTAAAATATAAAAAAATACCTAATATAAAATCAATTTCGTAAAGCGACTCATAGATTACCCTTCCTGGCTCAATTCTTTTTTAACAAGTTCTGAAACAATATTTCCTTCAGCCTGACCATTCAACTTTTGCATAGCCAATTTCATAACCTGTCCAAAATTACTCATTGATTTTTCAATTTCTTCTTCTTTTATTATAACACAAATTACTTCTTTTATCTCTTCTTCTGATTTCATCTCTGGTAAATATTGCTCAATAATTTTCAAATCTCTTTTTTCGTTTTCAACTAAATCATCTCGACCACCTTTTTTAAATTGCTCAATACTGTCTTTTACTTTTTTAGATTCTGAAAAAAATAGTTTTAAAATTTCTTCCTCACTTAACTCTTTTTTTAATTCTATCTCCCGATTATGAATGGAACTTTTAATCATCTTTAAAACAGCCAGCTTAGCACTGTCCTTTGATTTAAAAGCTTCCTTAAAATCGACTTCAACGTCTTCCTTTAAATTCATCATCTAATTTACCTATTTTTCTTAAATAATCTCTTTTATCCTGGGCTTTCATTTTATACAAAGCAGCCCCTTTCTTCTTATAATAATTCTTGCCCTTATTTCTGAATCTAATTTTTCTAGCTTGCAATAATTTACCACTTTGAATAATTTTTTTTGTAAATCTTCGTATTAATTTTTCAAAGGATTCATTTCCTTTGGATTTTACTTCTACCACTTTGTTTTACCTTCTTGACATCCGAAGCTTTCTTATTCTTCATATCCTTAACAAGGAAGGAAGCATAGGATGTTCATTATTTATTAATTCTTAATAAAATATTAGACTTATTATATGCTTTATTATTATGCAATAAATCTATTAAACTTTTTTAATGCTCTTTAACCTTTTTATTAACACTTTTTCTACCTTATCTTCTGGAATAATTTCTTGACTTCCACTTTCCATATCTCTAATTAAAATGGTCTTATCCAAAATTTCTTTTTGACCAATTATTAAAGCGAATTTAACTTTCAAATTGTTAGCTTCTTCTAATTGTTGCTTTAAAGAAGTTTTGGAAATATCCTCAGCAACATCAAATCCTAATCTTCTTAATCTCTCAAAAAGAGAAAATACTTTCTTACGAGCTCTTTCGCCTAATTGAGCCACAAAGATATCACTGGTTCGACTGGTTATAATACCAGAATCCTCTTTCTTTTTCAAGATATTTATAATTCTTTTCATCCCTAAAGCTACTCCAATGGCTGGTGTTTCTTCTTCCTGACTACCACCCAAATTACGAACTAAATCATCATAACGTCCTCCTGCTCCTAAAGCAGACTGTCTCTTTTCATTTCCTTTAGGAAAAATTTCAAAAACAGTTCGGTTATAATAATCTAAACCTCTAACAATTAAAGGATTTAACTGATAAGCTGTTTCTGCATCACCTAAATATTCTAAAACTTTTACAAAATGTTTATTACAATCATCACAAAGATAATCAATTATTTGTGGAGCCTCGGAAACAATTTCTTGACATCCTTTTTCTTTACAATCTAAAACTCTCAAAGTATTTTTTAAATATCTACTTTGACAATCTGGACAAAGATTTTTTCTATTTTTCTTTAAATAATTTTTTAATTGGCCAATATATTCTTTTCGACAATCCTGACAACCAATACTATTAATATGAATATCTGTTTCAATTCCTATCTCTGAAAATAACTGCTTACATAAAAAAATTAACTGAGCATCAATTACTGGGCTACTTTCTCCAAAAATTTCTAAGCCAAATTGATGAAATTGCCGATAACGACCTGCTTGTGGCCTATCATATCTAAACATAGGTCCCAAATAAAAAAGTTTTACTGGTTTTCTACGATTTAACATTCCGTGCTCAATATAGGATCGAACTGTACCTGCTGTTCCTTCTGGTCGCAGACTAACTTTCTTTTTTCCTAAAGTCTCAAAAGAAAACATTTCTTTATCTACCATATCAGTACCACTACCCACACTTTTTACAAATAATCCACTATTTTCCAAAATTGGCAAATCTATTCTTTCAAAACCATAAGATTTGACGATTGAAATAAATTTATTACGCACAAAATCCCAGTAAAATTGATCTTCTGGTAAAATGTCCTTAAAACCCTTAACTGATTTAAATTTTTGCATTCTATTTGTTATTTCCTTCAAATTCAAATTCATAATCATTTGAATTGAAAATATTTATTCTATTAAAAGGGAAACCCCTTATCCAAACTCTTCCAATAATATTATTTTCTCCAATCGCTCCAAAATAACGACTATCCCTACTATTTCCCCTATTATCACCTAAAACTAAATACTCATTTGAGTCAACTATAATTTCCTCATTACGTGAATTAGTTTTTAAATCTGTCGGCAAATAATCTTCATTTAATTTTACAAATCTTTTGCTAGTATTTTTTTTAATATAGACATCACCATTTTTAAAACGAACTATTTCGTTTGGTAAAGCAATAATTCTTTTAATAAAATATTGACTTTCATTTTCAGGATTTTTAAAAACAATTATTTCCCCTCTTTGAGGTTCATTAAGTCGATAAGAAATTTCATCAACAATTAAATACTCATTATCATAAAAAGTGGGTTCCATTGAAGCTCCATCCACCATAAAAGGCTGAATCAAAAAATATCTAATTGGTAAAATTATAGCTAATGAAATAATTACAGTTTTCAATATTTCCAATATAAAACTTAATGAAGATCTGAAAAAACCGACTTGATTTTCATTTTCTAAATTTTCCATTTTATTTTTGTTAAAAACTAAATACTCAAGCTAAAATTAGCCATATTTAAAGATAATATAGCATAAAGTGAGAGGTAAATCAAATGATGGAAACATTCACTAGCTATTAGCGATTAGCTGTCTGGATGTAAAAAAATGGGAAATAAAAAACGACCTTCAAAGAAATAATTTTTTAAACAGAAAATAAATAATTAATAATTCTTTAATATTTCTAAAATACCTTTAATTTAGAACAAATCCTTATATTGTTGATAATTTTCTTTTATTATTTTTTTCCACTGAGCTGTTTCATTATTACCACCTAAATCATTTTTATGATAAACCAAAAGAACCGAGACTATATTTATATCATCTTGAAGAGCAATAATACATCTATTACCAGATGATCTTCTAGATTGTTTTGTTCCAGCAATTCTAAATTCTGTTTTAACTATTTTGACTTTATTAGAATTTATTATAACTTCGGCAATCGAAGTATCAAACAAAGAATCAATACGTTTATATTGTTCAGTCATAGCTTGCCAAGTTATACTCCACGCTCCTTTGTATTTCTTGTTAAACCTTTTGATAAAATGATTTTCAGCAAATTGTTCAACTATTACTGAATATTTAGTAGACATAAGTCGGATCTTCCTGAGTTATCAACTCATAAGGAATTATCTCGTCAGGAGAACAAAGTTTATAAGGTAATTGATTATGAGTAAAATCAACAATTTCATTAGTTTTTTTATCTTTCCATTTTTTTGCTATTTTTTCAATTAACTTTACTTCTTCTTTAGATAATTTTTCTAATTTTTGATTTTGAGAACCTCTATTTTCCGAAATTAAAAACATTTCATCTTTATGATTAATTGTTATCTTTCCTTGTTCTTCGAGTTCATCCATTGCCTTAAAATACATATCTGGAACTGGACCATATTTAATACGACGATATTGCATTCCACTCATACTCTTTAAATTTTCATAAAACCAAGCAAAATCTGCTAAATATAACATTTTAGCTAACTTAGTTTTTAAAATTTTTCCATCCTTAGAAGATGCTTTCCTAATATAAGCCAAAATCATTTCTTTATATTTTTCATAATCCGCCTGAAACCCACTTTCAACCTCCTCTAAAGAAATACCAAAAATATCAGATAATTTTACTACCTGAGAAAAATTAAGTTCTGTTTTTCCTTGTTCAAAGGAAATATAAGAAGAACGAGAGATGTTTAATTTTTTAGAAATTTCTTCTTGACTAAATTTTTTTTGAATTCTTAACTTTTTAATTAATTTAAAATATTGATTAATCATATTTTTATTTTATGTTTATAATTTCATTATATATCTAATATGTCTAAAAGTCAAACTTTAAATGTTTATATTTTAAACATATAATATAAAAATATTTACACAAATAACACTCTCTTTATATTTTTATTTCATTAAAAAACTCATAAATGTCTTCAAAACAAGTAATTAAACAAGCTAAATTCTGCTTCATTATTTCTTCACTTCTATTCCAATCAAACCCTTTTGTTTTTACAGGAGCTTCTACTAAAAAATACTGATGAAAAATTTCAGAAGGAATAATTTCTTTCTCATATAAATCATGATCTGTCATCCCTTCAAAATCATCACGAGATTTTAAATTTAAATATTTAGCAAGAGAATAAAATATTGTATCATGAAATAATTTATAAAATTTTTGATATTCTTTCTTTTTATAATATTTTTTTGATGACTCACCTAGTCTTTGTAATGCTTTTTTATCAATCGGATCTTTTTCTAATTTTCCTGCCCTCTCCCACATTAAAAAAAAGTTGCTTATATTTTCTTCTTCATCTAGTACCTCATCAAAAACATCTTCTAAATCGACTTCTTTTAACAAATGTTGAATTGCTTTTTTATGTAAAAAAGGATCCTCTTCTAAAAAATACCCATCAAAAGCAATATCAAAATCTTCTATTTGTTTATCTTTTTTCATAAATTTGATTTATTTTTTAATTTATACTGTGCGATTAGTTTTCGCTAATCACTTGGTGGTAAATTTTTTAATCATCTTTTAATAATTTTTCTTTAACTGTTTTATATAATTCTTTTAATTCAGTAGCACTCATATCTAAAATCGGTTCATACATAAAAGAATTAAGATGAATATTTTCAGGAGTCATTAAGTTCACTTGTTCCAGTAGTTCGATATTCTCTGTTTCAGAAAGGAATACTTCTTTATACTTTTCTATCAATTCCACTGTTTGATTTTTTGTAATTTGATCTACAAAATCTTGATCATTTATTTCTTGAATTATAAAATTTTCAGCTTTTAATCTTATCGCAATCGAAAGTACTATTTTATTTTCTAATTCAATGATTTCATCTGTGTTTTGTAAAATCTCATCAGCTAATTTAAAAATTAAATCGAACACATTATCTGTAGAATTGTCTAATTCTAATGTATCTTTATCTTTTAATACAGTCTTAAATATTCCTTCTAAATCTTGAATGGTTAGGGAATTTGTATCAGATTTTATATGCAACAATGATGTTAATTTTTTTGCATCATTTATACCACAATATTTCCCCAACTCTCTAATAAAAGGGATTGAAGCGACTAGCATTGCATTATTATCTAAATGATTCTTCCAATAATCAAGAGGGTTGTTTTGGTATTTTTCCTCAATGAGTTTTATCTCATTCTCTGTTTTTACAACATTTAATTTAAACCTCCTATTATTGCCAGAATTTCCTATAATTCTTCCCGAAATACTTCTAAAAAAATCAAAATTATGCGTAAGTATAACTTGATAAAAATTATTTTCTTTTGAAATATCTTTTAGATATTCAATAATTGCATATTTATTTTTATAATCGAAAGAATCTGCTATATCATCAATTATAAAAAGAGTTTTTTGATTTTCTTTTTTTCTGGCTTCAACTTCAAAAATTATATTTAATATATACAAAGCTCTTCTCTCGCCTTGACTTAATATCTCTAATAACTCATCTCTTTCAATTTCAATGTCTTCTTCTTTTGGATCATGAAAAATAAATTTTATAGCAGGAGCCTTCGTTTTTAAAATTACATCTTCTTTGTTTTGTATTTTTAATTTAAAAGGTAAATCTTTGAACCTTGCATTAAAGGTGTCTATTGCATTTTCCCAATCTGTACGTGTGTCAAGAGCTTCGGATATAATTTTTTTTAACTGATCTTTTTTTGAGTTATAAGAATCTAATAATACTAATACATCTTTTTTTAACTCTTGAAAATAACTTAACCAAACTTTTTTCCTGAAAACTTCGTACTCTTTTAACTCAACTAATAATAAATTATTTTTTTCAATAACTTTTTTGAATGCCCTTAACTCAACATTTGCACTAATTGCTTTATCAATTTTATCAAATGCTTTTCGTAATTTCTCGTCATTTACTATATTATTTATTTCGTCTTCAATTATTTTTTTAAAATCTTTCACAGAATCAATCTTTGCATTATCATTAAGCTCTAAGCAATGTCCAGCTTCAAAAAAAGATCCATCATTAATAGATTTTAATATTTCACTCGCTTGATAAGTGCCAAAAGTATTTTTTGATTTTTTAAAAAAATTAGATTTAGAAATAATTGATTCGTAATTTTCTATATACTGATCTAAAAAATCTTTATTTTTCTCTAAAAATTTCTTAACACTTCCTTTTTTGTCAAAGATATCATTATATTTAAAATCATATTTTCGTTCTTCTGTATCAATATCTGGAAAAATTTTATCTGCCAATAGATTAAAAAAGGAATCTTTTTCATTTTCAGAAAAAGTGGAAATAAATTCAGACTCACAATCAGTACTTTGAGAAACTTTTTTTAATTTTTTAATAAAATTATTTTTTTCTATTTCTAATTCTTTATAGATTTTATCGTACTTTTCTTTTAATTCCTTTTTTACAACTAATGTTGATATTTTATCAGTATTAAAATCATTTTTATTATATGGCTCAACAACAAAAATTTCTTCTGCCTCTAAACTTTGATTACTATCATCTTGAACAATACAAACTGTTTTTCTATTTTGAAACACTAAATCTTTTGGCTGTTTGCCATTACTTAAATCATTAAAACTCTTTGCAAAAGATGTTTTCATGGTTCCGTTTGGAGCATAAATTGCAAAAACTCTTTTAGAAGAAAAATCAAACTCTGTTTCAAGTTTTTTAATTCCATAACAATATTGAAATTTTATCTTTAAACTATTCATGGTTTATTTCAATAAATTTTCTAAAATACCTTTTTCAAGCATTGTTAGAGTAAATTAAAATTTTTATTCAAAGGTTCTAAATTAATATAAGTTTTGATGAAATTTTAACTTAACAGATTTTAAGTAAATAATAAAAAAAAAAAATTAAAAATATA
>JAIOTH010000106.1 GCA_021106915.1 bacterium
AAATAAAAAGATAGAAGGAGCAGATTCTGATAGCTTTAAACTTCTAAGATACATTTATGCAGTAGACAATAAAAATGTTTATCGATCAGGGGGAAAAATAGAAGGAGCAGACCCTAAAACATTTGATGCTCAAAAGTATAATCAAGAACGCAATAAAAATATTTTTAAAAACTATAAAATAAATCAAACAAAATAATAAATAATATGAAAAAAATATTTAACCCGTTAGATATAAATAAAAAATCAATAGGATATAAAAATTTTAAATATAATCTATAAATTACAAATATGATCAAAAATAAAATATCAAATGGATTTAAAATCCTAATAGCTGGCGAAGGAGGTCAAGGAGTACAAACTATTAGTAAAATCTTAACTGAAACTGCTTATCATAAAGGTTTAGAAGTTAGTTTTGTACCTAATTATGGAGTAGAACAGCGTGGCGGAGTTTCTTTAGGATATATCAAATTTGGTAAAGATCAAATTAATTATCCTAAATTTATTATTGCTGATATAGCAATTTTCTTATCAGAAAGATCTGTAGCTAGATCGGAGGATTATGTAAATCAAAATTCTATTATTATCTATAATAAAGACTTTGTTAAAAAATCTCCTAAAAATGCCAAAGGATATGCTTTTGATAGTTTAGCTAATGAAATGGGAAATAATCGAGTAATGAATATGCTAGTTTTGGGTGTTATAGCTCAATATATTAAAAATATTCTTAGTTTAGAAGATATTAAAGCAGAAGTGAATAAAAAATTAGCTCATAAATATAAACAATATCCTAAATTGAAAAAAATGAATATTGAAGCCCTGGAAAAAGGTTATAATTTATAATATGCTTAAAAAAATACTTTACATTCTAGGCTACTGGATTTACTTTATCGGTGAAGGAGTTACTGAAGCTTTGACTTGGCAAATGGATCAAAAAATAATTAATCCTGATTACTATCATCTTTGGCGAGTTGTTGAAAATCTAGGATTGATTATAATCATTTTGCTATTAATCTTTGTTAAAAAGGTAAAAAATATCTGGATATCAATTTTAGCAGCTATTTCCGGACTAGCTCTTTATGAATTTGTATTTCGCCAAGTTGGTTACGGAGATTGGAAATATTATAAAACAGCCAAATGGCTCGGAATACCAAATCCTAATTATCAACTTTGGTTAACAATATTTATTGTTTCTATAATTGGTATTATATTAATAATATCTAAAAAAAATAAAGGCACACCGAGTGTGTCTCTGTAAAAATATATTGCTATATCTCTAAATATAATTATTATTAACTAAATAAAACAATATGAAAAAAATATTAATCATTTCCCTAATAGCATTATTTCTCCTTTCTGGTTGCTCCTTAAAAAAATCAAATAAAATTAATACTATTAATGAGCTAGACTTAACTACTATAAGCAATCCTAATGAAAAAATAATATTACCCTTAGAAAAATTAGAAATATTTTTCGAGTTTAATAGCATTGATTGTGCAAAAAATGATTCACAAAATAAAGGATTCAATAATTATGTACTTAATTATTGTAATAAAAATTTTAATTCTAATATCTTAGATAAAGATGATTTTATAACAAAAATAGAAATAGAACAAAATTGGCCCTTTACTTTAATGGATAAAGAAACAATTCTATTAGTTACAAAAGGACATTCTGGAATTGATGCTAAAAAAGTAGATAATTATGTAGAAAAATATTTTAACTATTTTAAAAATTTAGATGAATTTTATAAAGTTTCTTTATATTTAAAAGATAAAAATACGGAGAAATACTATAAGCAATATGATAAATATGGAAATGAGAAGCCCTACGCTGAAAAAAATTATTTAAATGAATTAGATTTATTATCTCAAAGAATATTAACTCCAAATACACTTAATTTAAAAAAAGAAGAGCTAAAATACTGGAATCATTGTGAAGCTGGATGCCCAATCTGGCCAATAGATATTATAGATAATTATATAGTTTGGCATATGAATTTAACTCCTTGTTCAGGAGCAGCTTGTATATGTGGCTGGGGTAATGAGACTAACTATGAAAGCATGAATCAAGTTAGATGCGAACTAATGCTTGGATTAAGAACATATCTTAATTCTTATGACTCTAAACAATTAAAATTAAAAATAAATAATTAGCATGATATTAACCTGCCTACTAGTAGGCAGGTTAATATCATTAATATATTAGCATTAACACATTCGTATGAAAAAAATAAAAATTGCTATCAATGGTTTTGGTAGAATCGGTAGAGGAGCTTTTAAAATAGCTTTACAGAATAAAAATATTCAAGTAGTAGCTATTAATGATTTAACGGATAATCAGACTCTAGCTCACTTACTAAAATATGATTCTGTCCAAGAAAACTTTAAAGGAACTATCAAGGCTATTGAAAACTATTTAGTAATTAACGGCAAAAAAATACCTACTTTTTCTGAAAAAGATCCCTTAAATTTACCTTGGAAAAAATTAAAAGATGATATTGTTTTAGAATGTACTGGTGTTTTTAGAGACAAAGCTGGGGCTAATTTACATCTTAAAGCTGGAGCCAATAAAGTAGTTATTTCTGCTCCCTCTAAAGGAAGTGGTATTCAAACTATTGTTCCGGGAGTAAATGATGACAAAATATCTAAAAATAAAAAAATATATGATTTAGCTTCCTGCACTACTAATTGTATTGCTCCAGTAATGAAAATTATGTGTGATTATTTTGGAGTAGAAAAA
>JAIOTH010000164.1 GCA_021106915.1 bacterium
AATCTTTAATGTGGGGTTTCCTGAAATTGGGATCATAAATAATAATTGCACCTGCTTCTTTAGCATTTTTAATAAAATTTAGGAGTTTCTCACGAACTTCATGGGTAATAGCGAAAAATGAACCAAACAAAACAATATCATTCTTATTGATTTTTGGAAATTTGATATCTAATCGTATGTCGGGGTAATTTTTATAAAATGTATAACTTGCATTTTCGGACTCATCCAAAAAGGCGAGAGCAAGAGCAGTAGTTCCATCTCTGAATCTAAAAATACTATTTGTATCAACGTTATTGTTTTTGAGGAAATCAAGAATAAGATCTCCCACCTGGTCCTCTCCTATTTCAGAAACAAAACTAATTGGCACATCTAGTCTTCCCAGGCTTACTGAAGTATTCAACATAGCGCCACCAGCTTTAGCAGAAACAGGCTGGTTATTTTTGAAGATGATGTCGTAAAGGGTTTCGCCGATGGTATGTATGGTCTGCATGTTATGTAATAGACAACTTATCGATATTATTAATTTGTAATTTTTTTTGTAACCTTTAATTTTACATTAAAACTTTTTCTAAGGCATATGTGATAAAAGAATCTAATATTAAAAGCAATTTCTTATGAATTGCAAAGAGAATTAATTATGTCGAAATTATAAAGTTTGCTAAATAACCCAAACAAATCAATCCAGTGATATAAACTACAAAGAAGTAAACTAAATTGAAAACTTTAAACCATTTTAAGTTGTCCTGATATTTAAGTTTGTCTAAGTCAAATTTCAATCCAAAAAATATTAAAGCAGTATAAAAAAATGAATATGGCATAACATTAAAAAACATTATTATTCTTGATCCATTTTTTGACATTCGCCACTCCTTAATCTTTTCGATGACATATACTTTAGTTATCAAATGTTTAAAAAGAAAAGTATTGATCAATGAGAAAAGAAAGAAAAGAATTATTGAATTTCTTATTATTAATACTTTATCATATCCATAACCCCACCAATTTTTGGAAATCCAATTCAAAAATACACCTAAGATTCTATTATATTTGCCACTTTCAGTATAAATGAATTTTTTATAACGCTTATCCAAAAGCTCATAACTAAATATGAAACCCTCTTTTTTAGTTTTTTCTAAGAGTCTTTCAAAAATATTTGATATAATTTCCTTATCAGTACCTTCCTCGGTAAAAAATTTAATTCTTGAATATCTGAATCGAATTTTTTCTATATCTGTATTTGTAAGTCCAATATAACATGAATCGTATTTGTCATTTAAGTGTGCCTTAGTAAGATCTATTTCGGTTTTAATAGAAGCGTTAGAGAAATCCAACCATTTTGGTAGAATGGTTTTCTCAAAGCTCACCGCATTATTAAATGTAGCATCTTTAAAACTTACCCAATCATTAAATTGACATCTAGCAAAAGTCACAGTTGAATCGAATAACGACCCATTAAAAAAAACAGAACTATCAAATACAGCTTGTGCAAAATTTGCTAAAGAGTTAAATTTGCTATAAGAAAATTTCGCATCAGAATAAAACAGAGATCCAATAAAATTTACTGATGATTCAAAATTTATGTATTGAAAATCTGAATCTAAAAAGAAATTTGAAATACTAAAACTACAAGTTGAATTAAAATCAGCATTATTAAAAAATGCCCCCCTAATAAAACTTATATTAGAAAATTCCGCACTACTGTTAAATTTTGTATATTGGAAATTAGCTTTACGATTAAACATAGAATTATTAAAAATTGCTCTACATTGAAATTCTGCTTTTTCAAAATCTACATCGTTGAGAAAATTCACCTTGATAAAAAAGGCATAAGGATCAGTTATATGATTGGAATTTACAGTTTTTATTGGTTCGAATTTGGTATTTATAAAATTAACTTTTGATCGAAAACTACAATTAGAAAAATAAACATTATTATATAGCGTTGAGTTTTCAAAACTAATTGCAGAATCAAAATTTGTTTGGTCTATGTGAATTAGAAAATTTATATTTTTGTTTGAATAATCCCATCTGTCACTTATATTTCGATATATCGTATCTCCAAAACTAAGTTTAGAAAAAACATAATTCTGACCAATTAAAAAGTTATTGATCAAAACTATGCTGAACACTAAAATTAATTTAATTACTGACCAAGTCATATTAATATAAACATTTGAAGTACTTCTTTAAAATCGATACAATCTTGGACTCTGAAAATCTTGTCTTTTTCATCATTTTATTTAACCCTTCAAAATTAGTAATATTTAAACTGACGTTCCCTATCGGGCTTGTCCAATTCTAATTTCGAACGGCCAACTTTCAGGTAAGCCTACACGTTGAGCGGGACTACCAACTTGATGTTATTTCGCTTTAGAGCGGAAAACGGGACTCGAACCCGCGACCCTCAGCTTGGGAAGCTGATGCTCTACCAACTGAGCTACTTCCGCTTAATTTTACAAATATAGAGATTTCTTTACTTTTTCTATTCTTAAAAGAAATGAAAAGTTTTCAAATTGAGATTGGTCATAAAAAGACAAGCATTCCTGCTAAGTTAGGAATGCTTGACTTTCTTTAAAGAAATTTGAAAATTTATTTCTTACTTAAAACTTACCAAACTTTAATGATAACCCAAAGGAGAATCCTGACAATTCCGGTTTTTTCGTAATTTTAGTATCGCCATTTTGATGATCATATTTTATATAAGTTAAAGCTACATCTGAAGTATATCTATAATAAGCTCCAAGCCCAATTCGCAGGAATTTAACCATATTAAATTCCACTTCTACACCCGGTTCAACTACAAAGTATGCTTGTGAAGCTAAACTTTCATAATAATAATCATCCTCCCATTTATTAAGATAATATTTATCTTCTAATAATGATACACCTCCGGCGCCGACAAGGACAGGAAAAGATACATGTACCACATGTTTTGCCCATATAATCGGTTCAA
>JAIOTH010000157.1 GCA_021106915.1 bacterium
CTAAAACTAGGCTCTTGAGCCTGGTTTTTTTTATTTTTGATTTAATTAAATAATCAAATATAAACAACGTGTCAATTGATTTCAGCTAAATCCGTTTCTTTGCTATAATTACAATGAATTAGAAATATAAAATAACCTTGTTAATTTTTAACTATTTTTTATGCTTAAAAAATTTGATGTAATAACTATTGGTGGAGCAACTCAAGATATTATGTATTATACTGATGATGCAGAAATCATTAAAAATAAAACAAACATTACCAAACAAAAATTAATTGCTTTTGAATTTGGAGCTAAAATAATATCTAAAAATGTTCATCTGACATTTGGTGGCGGAGGAATGAATACTGCTATTAATTTCTCCAAATTAGGTTTAAAAACAGCTACTTTTTTAAATTTGGGACAAGATTGGATTGGAGACTTAATCTCTAAAGAATTAAATAAATATAAAATTAGTAATAAATATATTAGTAGATCTAATGAATACAATGGATTTTCATTTATAATTAACCACAACCAGACTAATGAACATGCTATTTTTGGTCATCGAGGAGCTAATGATAAATTAAAAACTGATAGCCAAAAAATATCAAATTTAAACACCAAATGGATTTATATTGCTTCTTTAAGTGGTAATGATCACTTAGTTAAACAAAATATAAAAAATATTTTTCAGAAAAAAAATACCAAAATAGCTTGGAATCCTGGAAACTCTCAATTAAAATTTGGTTTTAAATTTTTCAAAAAATACCTACCTCGAACAACTCTTTTTAACATTAATAAAGATGAAGCCATTGAATTAGTTTTATCGTCTGGAATGAAAACTACTAATTTAAATAAATTAATCAAAACTATTTATTCTTGGGGACCAAAAATAGTAGCTATTACTGATGGAAATAAAGGAGCTTATATTTTCGATGGTCAAGAAATTTATTTCCAAAAAGCAACTAACAATAAAGCTTTAAATACCACTGGAGCTGGTGATGCTTTTGGTTCTAGTCTAGTAGCTGGTCTAATAATTTATAACAATCGAGCTGAGCTAGATAAAAATAATTTAGAAAAAGCTCTAAGATTAGCAATAATCCAAAGCGGAGCAGTAGTTAAAAAAATAGGAGCTCAAATAGGATTACTTAATAAAAAAGAATTAAAAAAATATATTAAATAATAAATGCTCATGGTTTATAAAATATGGCTTAAAATAAAAGCTATGGACTATAAGCTATAAGCTATAAGCTAATTTATGAAAATAAACATTGAACACTCTAATAGACATATTCATCCCAGTCCAGAATTAATTGAAAAATTATTTGGACCTGAATATACTCTCAACTCCATAAAAAAACTTTCTCAAGGCGAAAATTTTGCAGCAGCTGAAACTGTCACTTTAATTGGTAAAAAAGGTAATTTAGAAAATGTACGAGTTATAGGTCCAGCTCGTGAAAAAACTCAAATTGAAATTTCTAAAACTGATTCCTTTAAATTAGGAATAGATGTACCAATTCGATTATCCGGAAATCTTGAAAATAGTGCCAATATTAAAATAACAGCTCCTTTAGGAGAAGTTGAACTAGCAGAAGGTCTAATTATTGCCCAGAGACATCTTCATATGAGCCCCGAAGATGCTAAAAAAGAAAAACTAAAAGAAGGACAAATTATTAAAATAAAAATAGATGGCGAAAGAGCTCTAATATTCGACAAAGTAATTGTTCGAATTAGAGAAGATTTTAAAACAATGCTTCATTTGGATACTGATGAGTCTAATGCTGCTGGACTTAAGCAAAACGATAAAGGAATAATAATATGAAACACATTTTAGTTTTAAATAGTGGGAGTACTTCTTTAAAGTTTAAAATCTTTAATTACCAAAATTTAAAAGAAATACACAATGGTCTTATTGAAAAAATTGGATTATCACCGCAAAGCCACCGCAAAAGCGGGACAGGCGGGATCCCGTCTGCGGGAAAAAATTCAATTATAAAATTTGATAATACTATTATAAATAGTAAAAAAAGTATTAAGTCTCATCAAGAAGCTTTAAAAATAGTTAAAGAATTCTTGGTAGAAAAAACTCAAATAAATATTTCACTAGTAATTCATCGAGTTGTTCATGGTGGAACTGAATTTAATAAACCAGTTAAATTAAATTCTAAAATTATCACTAAAATTAGCAAATACAATAATTTAGCACCTTTGCATAATCCTATTAATCTCAAAGTAGCTAAATATTCTTTAGAATTATGGAAAACTAAACAAATAGCTGTATTTGATATCATGTTTTTTAAAAACTTACCTCCAATAGCTTATTTATATCCACTACCTCTTAAATATTATAAAAAATGGAATATTCGTAAATTTGGATTTCATGGCTTTTCTCATCAAGGAATGCTCCAAGGCTCTGCCAAAATCTTAAAAAAGAAAGAGGATAAATGTAATATAATAACTTGCCATCTTGGTGGTGGTTCTAGTATCAGTGCTATTAAAAATGGAAAAGCTGTTGAAATTTCTATGGGTTTTAGCCCAGTTTCTGGATTAATGATGATGACTCGCAGTGGTGATATTGATCCTGCCATCATATTTCATTTAAAAAATCAGGCTAAATTAAGCTTACCTGAAATATATGAATTATTAAATCACAACTCTGGACTTAAAGGTATTACTCAAATTAACGACTTAAGAGATATTATGATTTTAGCTGGCTATAAAATAACCTTGCCTACCGGCAGGCAGGAAGATTACAAGCCTAATATTAAAGCAAATAAAGAAAAAAAAGCATTAGCTAAACTAGCTCTGGATTTATTTATATACAGAATCCAAAGACATATATCATCATACATTACATTATTACCAAAAGTAGATGCTATAGTTTTTAGCGGTGGCATTGGTGAAAGGAATTCTGATATTCGAAATTTAATATTTAAAAATATATACCTCCCTCAAAAGTACAAAAAAATTATCGTAAAATGTGATGAGGAAAAAGTAATGGCTCAAATAGTCTCAAAATCTTAAAACTATTTTTAATTTATGAAAAAAATAACTACTATAATAATTTTATCCTCTATCTGCCTATTTGCGAGTATAAATTTTAGTTTTGCGGCTTATCACGAAGCTAATTTAGAAGACAGTGAGTTAGATCAGGAGAGCTTAAACAATATTGAATATCAAGAATATGAATTCCCAGAAAGAGAAGACACTGGAAAATTAAAAGAATTAATATCAAAAATAAACCAAGAAACAGAAAATTTAAAAAAAGATGCTAATTTTGACTCTAGAAAAATTAATTTTTGGGTAATCTCAATTTTTTCCTTAATAATCATAGCCATCTTGATTAAATTATATAAAAATTTAAACCAAATTGATCAAGAACAAAAAAA
>JAIOTH010000108.1 GCA_021106915.1 bacterium
ATATATTATTAGGTACTAATAAGTTTAATGATTTAATGAGTAGTTCTAATGATGCTAATGTTTTAGAAAAAATATTTTCTGAAAAAAGTGGCTTGAATTATCCAATAACTGATTTGAGTTTTACTTTTGAATTAACCTCAACAGAAATTCAAAAAAAAATTGATCCAGTTATCGGTCGGGAAAAAGAAATTGATCGTTTAATCCAAATATTATGTCGCCGAACTAAAAATAATCCTATTTTATTAGGGGAACCAGGTGTGGGTAAAACAGCTATTGTGGAAGGAATTGCTAAAAAAATTATTCAAGGAAAAGTGCCGGATGTATTGTTGGATAAAAAAATTATTACCTTGGATTTAGGGGCAATGATATCAGGAACAATGTATAGAGGGGAATTTGAAAAAAGATTAAAAAAAGTTATTGATGATGCTAAAAATGATGAAAATGTGATTTTATTTATTGATGAAATACATACTATAGTAGGAGCAGGTGCTAGCAGTGGACAATTGGATGCAGCTAATCTTTTAAAACCAGAATTAGCTAAAGGAGATTTAAAAGTAATTGGAGCTACTACAGTTTTAGAATATAAAAAATATATTGAATCTGACCCAGCTTTTGAAAGAAGGTTTCAGTCAATATTGATTGATGAGCCTAATGTTCAAGAAACTAAGCAAATAATTAAAGGTTTAAGAGAGAATTATGAAAAATATCATTTAGTGGAGATTACAGATGAGGCTATTGATGCAGCTATTAATTTAAGTCAGAGATATTTACCAGACAAATTTTTACCTGATAAGGCTATTGATTTAATTGATGAGGCAGCAGCTAAATTTAGGATGAAAAATAGTAAAAATACTGGATTAAAAAATTGTCAGAATTAAAAAGTAGTCTTCAGGTGTCTATTAAAGAAAAAGAAAAAGCCATTAATAATGATGATTATGAGCGAGCTATTTTTTTTCAAGAAAAAGAGGAAAAAATAATTATTGAGTTAAATAAATTAAATTTAGAAAATAAGAAGGATCAAAAATTATTTGGAAAAATTAAAGAAAAAGAAATTGCAGAAATTATTTCTCAGATTTCTAATGTAGAAATAAAAGAATTAATGAAGTCAGAAAAGAAAAAATTAATTAATTTAGAGAAAATTTTGAATAAAAAGATTATTGGTCAGGAAGATGTTATTAAAGAAATTGCCGAGTATATTCGGAGGGCTAAAACTGGACTTTCTAATCCCAATAAACCTTTGGCTTCTTTTATGTTTTTAGGTCCATCAGGAGTAGGCAAAACTGAAACAGCAAAAGTTTTAGCAAGGGAAATTTATAATGATGAAAAAGCCTTAATTAGGGTGGATATGTCAGAGTTTTCGGAAAAGTTTAATGCTTCTAAATTAATAGGTTCACCAGCTGGTTATGTTGGCTACAAAGATGCTAATAAATTCACGGATTTAGTTAGAATGAAGCCTTATTCAATTGTTTTATTAGATGAAATAGAAAAAGCTCATCCAGATATTTTTAATTTACTTTTACCGATTTTGGAAGAAGGTTATATTAGTGACGCTACTGGACGTTTGATAAATTTTAAGAACACGATTATTATTATGACTTCCAATATTGGCAATGAACAATTTAATAAGTATGCTTCTATTGGGTTTGATACCAGTAATAGAAATAAGAAAGAAATTTTGACAGAAGAATATGATAATTTACAGGAAAAAATAACAGGATCTTTGGTTGATTATTTTAAGCCAGAATTTTTAAATAGAATTGATAAAATTTTAACTTTTCAGCCCTTAAATTTATCTAGTATGACTAAGATAGCTAAATTGCAAATAAATGATTTACAAAATAGAATAAAAGATAAAAGAATAGAGTTAGATATTAATAAAGAAATTTTTAAATATTTAGCTTTTAATTCTTTTGATCCTCAAATGGGAGCTCGTCCAGTTAGAAGATTGATTCAGGATAAAATAGAAAATTTGATAGCTAATGAATTATTGATTGATAATATTAAAAATGGTGATAAATTAAAATTGGTTTTAAAAAATCAGAAAATAGAAGTAAAGAAAGTTTAAAGAGCAGAGAATAGAATTATGGAGATTGTAATATATTAAGATAAGAGTTAAGATAAAAATGAAAATTAATATTAATTAAACAATTAAATAACAAATAAAATGAAAAAAGTAATATTTTTAGTTTTAGCCTTGGGATTAGTGTTTTCCCTCTCAGCTTGTTCTAAAAAAAATGATAATTTGAATCTAAAAAATGGTAGTGCAGAAGAGTCAGAACTTTTTTCTGGTTCATTAAAGGATTTAATTGCTCGGGGTAAGGATTTAAAATGTACTTATTTAGTCTCTGATATTAGTGGTCAAGGTCAAATGACTGGCACTACCTATATTTCTGGTAAAAAATATTTTAGTGAATTCGAATTCAAAGGATCACACCAGCAAACGAAGGTAAATACTTTATTTGATGGAGAATATATATACACTTGGTCATCAATGATGAAAAATGGTACTAAGATGAATTTGGAAAAGATTAAAGAAATTTCTGATGATGAGGAATCGGGTGAGGAGTATCGGAATTTTTCAAAAAATTATGATGAAGATTATAATTATAAATGTACTAAGTGGAAAAAAGATGAATCTAGATTTCAGGTTCCAAGTGACATTGAATTTACGGATTTAACTATTATGATTACTGGTATTACTGGTGATATGGAAAGCGGAGATACAACTGGTGGTTCAAGTAGTTTAGAAAGTATGTGCGCTATGTGTGATATCATTCCGGATGAAGAAGGTAAGAAAGAATGTTTGGTTAATTTAGGTTGTGAATAGAGAAATACGGGGTACGAATAACGAATTACGGGAGAATACAAATACAGATTAAGATATAAGATAATAAAAGCGTAAACTATTCTCTTCTAATAAATCTAATAGATTCATTGCTAAGTAAGTTCAAGATCAGGTTTACGCTAAAGGTCGCAATATTTTTTCAGGTTATAATGTTAATTATAATTTGGGAGAATGAGCGGCTTTTTGTTTTTTAAATAAATCTCTCCACTGACTCTCTCTTAGTTTCATTCTGGGATAATAATCAGGAGAGGGGAGTTAGAATAAGTATGTTAAATGAGATTCCCTCTCCTGTCTAGCTTGCCTACCGGCAGGCAGGGAGAAGGATGTCCGTAAGGACAGGGAGAGGTGAAATAAATTAAATTTATGTTATTCAAAAAATTATTAGACATTTTATTCCCTATCGAATGTTTGGGTTGTGGCCAGAATGATATTTTATTATGTTCAGATTGTTTAAATTCAATTAAAATAAATCAACCAGATCATTTTCAGAATGAAATTATTGATCAAGTGCATGTTTGTACTTCTTTTCACAATGCTTTATTGAGAAAATTAATTCATTTTTATAAATATAACTACATGGAAAGTCTAGCAGAGGACTTATCAAAAATATTAATTAATTATTATTCACAAATTGATTATAAGTTAAATGAGGTTACTATCATACCAGTGCCTTTACATTCTAAAAAATTATTAGTACGTTGTTTCAATCAAGCAGATTTAATTGCTCAGAATTTTTGTCAGCATTTTGGATATCAATTTAAAAATGATTTGATTCAGAGAATAAAAAATACCAAACAACAAGCTCAATTAAATAAAGCAGAGCGAATCCAGAATCTTAAAAATTCTTTTAAAATATTGGATAAAAAATTTGTCCAAAATAGAGATTTTATAATTATTGATGATATTTATACTACTGGTTCAACGGTTCTAGAAATGGCTAAAATATTAAAAAAATATGGTGCTCAGAAAATTTGGTGTTTAGTAATTGCCAAAAATTAGTTTGGCAGTAAGTAGTTTGTAGTGGCATTGTTAATATTATTTGTGTGTTAGCCAGATTTAGTTTAATTAGTCATATTGGCATTGGACGGGAAGTTTAGTATAATTATAGACATGAAAGCGTTAAAACAGGAAACATTGCTGTTCTAATGTTTTTATCTTTTTGTGTTTTAATAATTTTATGATTTAATGATAAAAATATGTTATTACAATTTGGTATTTTGATTATTAGTTTTGTACTTTTGATTAAAGGTGCAGATTTGTTAGTTAAGGGTGGCAGTTCCATTGCTAAAAAATTTGGAATTTCTAGTATTGTTATTGGTCTAACTATCGTAGCTTTTGGAACATCCGCTCCAGAACTTTTGGTTAATGTAATGGCTAGTATTAATGGTAGTAGTGAGATTGTAGTAGGTAATGTTTTAGGTTCTAACATTGCTAATACCTTATTGATATTAGGTATTTCAGCTATTATTTTGCCGTTAGCCATTAGAAGAGGAACTGTTTTAATTCAAATTCCTTTATCACTTTTAGCAGTTTTTGTTTTAGGAACAGTTGCTAACGATATTTTGATTGATGGAGGCGTGGTTAATTTTATTACTAGAATTGATGGGATAATAATGCTTTTATTTTTTGCAGTTTTTATATATTATACTTTCAGTATTTCTAAAGCAAAAGGTGAATCTGAAAAAGTTCTTAAATATTCTTTGTCTAAATCGATCCTTTTTATTTTAGCTGGTATGGTCGGTCTAGGATTGGGAGGACATTTTGTGGTTAGTAGTGCTGTTAATATAGCTAAATTGTTTAATGTTTCAGAATCTCTAATTGCTTTAACAATAGTTTCTATTGGAACTTCTTTGCCAGAATTAGCTACTTCGGTCATAGCAGCTATCAGAAAACATCCTGATATCGCCGTGGGTAATGTAATCGGTTCGAATATATTTAATATTTTTTGGGTCTTAGGATTTAGTGCAGTTATTAGACCAGTTGTATTTATGCCAATTTTAAATTTTGACGTTTTGTTTGTTATTGCTATAACTATTTTGTTATTTGTTTATATGTTTGTTGGTAAAAAAGATGTTATTCAAAAGTGGCAAGGAGCCAGCTTGGCTACTTTGTACGTGGCTTATATTGTTTTTTTAGTAATGAGAGGATAAAAGAAGTTGTCGATTAATAGACTATAGTATTATTGAATAATAGAAAATTGAAATTTAATCATTAGGATTTAAATTAAAATTACCTACCTGCATACCTACATTTCATTTCGGTATGTAAACCGACAGGCAGGTAAATTCGAAATTAAAAATTAACTAAATATTATGCCAAAAGTAGATCAGGATAAATGTATTGGATGTGGAGTCTGCGTAGCCGTGTGTGAGAAATGTTTTAAAATGGAAGAAAATGGTAAAGCGATTGCTCTATGTGATGGTTCGGATTGTAATTGTGATTGCAATTTAGATGAAGTTATAAGCACTTGTCCAGTCGATGCTATCAGTAAATAAGGAGAGACGCAATGCCATCTGTGCCAAATAAAAAATACTCGATTTTGTTTCGGAGTATTTTTGTTTTTGAATATTATTTTAGTAAAAAATAGCAGATTATAATAGGAATTATTTGTATAGCATATTCAAAGATACTATTAGTTCTATATTTAATAAGTTTGTGAGTCCAAAGATAGAGATCATAAGACCATTTTAATATTTTTAATTTAGTTATGGAGTATAAACCCCATGATATATCTGGTAAAGTAGCTCCTAATAAAGCAATAATTATTAAATATTTGTTATAGTTAAATGTTTGATAAAATAAAAGACTGGTCAGGCCTATAAATGCGAAATCTAAACAAGCTAAAATAAATATTTCTTTATTACCACCTTTTAATTTTTTTATATTATCTCCTTCTCCATGAGGAATAATATCTAAGATATAATGACCTAAAAAATTTACTATAAATAGTAAAAAAGGATTGGAGATATATTTTATACTAGTCAGAGCGACTAATGAATGAACAGTTAAAAACATGTTAATATTATAACATATTTATTGACTAAAATTTTTATTTAATTTACAATATTAGCACGATATTGTTTAACTAAAATTGATACTATTTGATGCATATTTAATGTGCCGAAGTGGCGGAACCCCGCACAATTCATTTCATTAAGTTGAATTTGATTTCATTCATATGCGGGGTAAGTTGGTAGATTGTATTTATTTAAATTTGGGGATATGGTGGAATTGGTAGACACGCAGGTCTCAAAAACCTGTGAGAGCAATCTCATGACGGTTCGATTCCGTCTATCCCCACCATCGAGTTTAGTCGAGCTCAGCTCGATCAGCTCGATAACCATTGACAAGTTGATGAATATTTATTATCATCTCTATATCGTCGCGGGGTAGAGCAGTTCGGCAGCTCGCCAGGCCCATAACCTGGAGGTCGCAGGTTCAAATCCTGCCCCCGCCACCATTCTTCGCTCGCTAGAGTGAAGAATGTCCTTCGTAGCCTTGGCGAAGAAGGGCTGATAGATAACATATATACTTGTTATATCTGACGTGAGCTTCGAATGGCATGGCCATTTTGTGTTTTTACTTTGTCTCGTCTAATTTAAATTGATAATTGAAAATTGTGCTTTGGCAGGGTAGCTTCCTCCTTCGTTCTTCATAAAGTTCAGAACTATGGAGGACAGGCAGTTTTTATCAGTAAGATGTAATTTAATTTAAAATTGTACTCTGGCAGGGTAGCTCAGTTGGTTAGAGCGCAGGACTCATAAGCCTGAGGTCGGGAGTTC
>JAIOTH010000096.1 GCA_021106915.1 bacterium
AAGCGTTATTGGGTATTGACTTTTTTATTTAGCTATGCTATAATTATATCAGAACATTAAAAAAATGTTTTTCTAAACAGCCTTTTTTAGATCTTTATCTACAAAAAGAAACAAAAACAAAAAAATAAAAGTTAAGCCCTGTGTATAAGCATGAGGTCTGACAAAATCAAAAAGATTGTTTAGAAAGTCAATAATGCTCCACATTAAAGAATGAAAATGGAAATTACTAAAGATACCTTATTTTATGTAAAATAATATATCCTTGGTAATAGGCCTAATAAATGGGGAGTGAAACTCCCCGGACATCAAATAAAATATTTTGGTCTTAGGGGAGTTTTTTCGTTTAAAAACAGTTTTAATAGAATATATATAATTAATTAGGCACCTAAAATGTTCCATACATGCCTGCCTGCATACCTGACGGCATGTAAATCGGCAGACAGGGAACAATTTTTTAAATTATTGCTAACTATATACTCAATAAAATACAAAATACTATTAAATATATAAATAAACTAAGTAATTTTATCCATATAATGTTCCACGTGGAACATTTTTTATTATACACGAATAAAAAAGTAATTAAATGCATCTCTAGAGTAATTTACTATAATAAATAGCTAAATTAAATATTTTTAGAGAAAAAATGTCAAAAACTATATTTAGTAGTAATTTATTTGTTTTACAATATATAATTGTAGTTTTTGGTTTATTGAAATATAGAATAATATTTTAAAATTGTTCCGCGTGGAACAATTTTAAGTAAAATAATAAAAATTATTTAAATTATTTTACTTTACTATTAAATATGACAAATATGTGATGTTTCGTTGAGGATATAATTGCAATTGTTCCACGTGGAACAATTTTACTTATATTTTACTTTTAAATATAATAAAGATGAAGCTAACAATAAACCTAGACTATTCATAATGGCTACTGGGGCATTTTTTATTATACTAGCATAGATGATCCATAAAATTAGACCTAAAATATAGATAATATACCTCCACAAAGAGAGATCTTTAGTAGATTTAGTTTTCCAACTTTTTATTGTTTGTGGTAATAGTGAAATAACTACTAAAATACCAGCTATATAGCCCAAAATATCTATAAAATTCATATATTTATAATTAAAAATTGATTAAATTGTTCCACGTGGAACAATTTGATTAGAAAATGTTTGGAAAACAATAAAATGTTCCATACGTGCCTGCCTGCATACCTGACGGCATGTAAATCGGCAGACAGGGAACATTTTATTTTAAAAAATATAAAATAACAACTATTTTAACACTAATCGAGTGTTACGCGAGATAATAGGATGGCTTTTTTCTTCACATAAAGTTTTGAAGAATGGTGCCCCAATCAGGACTTGAACCTGAATCTAAAGCTTAGGAGGCTTTTGTTCTATCCGGTTGAACTATTGGGGCATAATAATTCATTTTTTATTATAATATCACAAGAAAGATAATTGTGAAAGTATGTATTTACATAAAATTGATTATTAATATTTATAAATTGTTCCACGTGGAACAATTTAGTACTAGAATCTTTAAAAATAGGCATTACTTAACATTCTATTACTTTGGTATGAGTAAGGTAAGAGTGGAACATTATTTTATAGAGTCTAAATACTTTTGAGCATCTAAAGCGGCCATACAACCAGTTCCAGCGGAAATAACAGCTTGTTGATACTTATAATCCATTACATCTCCACAAGCAAAGACATTATTTTGAGATGTTTTAGTACTCCAAGGCTCAATTATTTTAATATAGCCTTTTTTTGTTAAATCTAATTGATTTTTAAATAATTTTGTATTAGGAGTGTGTCCAATTGACAAAAATACGCCATCAACATCAATTTTTTCTTCTATTTTAGTTTTATTATTGAATATTATAACTTTTTCCAGTTTTTCTGATCCTAAAAATTCTTTTATTTCTGCAAAAGGGATGATTTTTATCTTTTTATTAGTAATAACCTCGTCTAAGGTCTCTTTTTCAACTCGATATTGATCATTTCTATTTAATATTTTTACTTCAGAGGCAAATTTAGTTAAAAATAAAGCATTATTAAAGGCCGTATTACCACCACCGATGATGATTACTTTTTTATTTTGATATAAAGCGCCGTCGCATGTTGCACAAATTGCGACGCCTCTTCCCCAGAGCTTTTCTTCGCCATTTATACCTAATTTTCTAGGGTTAGTTCCAGTGGAAATAATCAATGCCTGAGCGGAATACTCCTTGTTTAGACCACTTACTTTTATAAGTCCTTTTTTGGAGATATCCACTTTTTTAGCGACGTCGCTAACTACTTGGCAACCATATTTTTCAGCCTGTTTTTTCATTTTCATCATTAATTCCACACCTTCAATGTCTTTATCAAAACCAGGATAATTTTCAACTAAACTAGTAGTAGTTAACCAACCACCAGGCTGCATTCCTTCTATTAACAAAGGCTTAAATCCAGCTCGAGCTAAGTATATTCCAGCTGTTAAACCAGCTGGTCCTGAGCCTAAGATAATTACATTTTCTTTATTTGTTTTATTAATCATTTTTTAAAATGTTTATCTATAAATCATTCTATTATTTCAATAGTTTTTCAAAGGTTTTACCGTCTTTCCAATGTACTTCAAAATTAGTAATATCCTCTATTAATTTTTCATAACTTCCATTAAATTTTATAGCTCGGTCATCAATGTAAATAGAAGCTTTTACTTTTTCATTGGTAATTTTGGCAGGTAAGGGTAAATTGTTAACATTAAACCATTTTTTTACTCTTTTTATCGGTTTTCTAGTCGTTAAAATAATTACTTCGATGTTGGCTTTATTTAATTTTTCTAAAAATGATTTTACACCAGGACGAGGGGTGTTTAAGTTTTTTTGACCTTCCCAGCCAGTATAATTATTTAAAACACCGTCAAAGTCAAGGCAAATTTTTTTCTTTTTCTTTTTAAAAATATTAAACATAGGTTTTGGTTTTAACTAATTAATCTTTTATTTCTAAAAGCTATTCCTGAAGCAGTTTTTAAATATTTCTCAAAATCTAATGCTGATTTTTTATCGTTAAATCCGGCATAAAAAACCAATTTCCAAGGTTTAAATCTATTTGTATGCACTGATTTTTACCAGAATTATGACTATTTTCCTATTTTTAATGGTTTCCGAAAATCCTGTATAAAACTGTTTTGGAAAATTAATACTTTGAATGATATAAACATAATACATAATCGCTTTTCTTCGAGCTGAGCTCGATTTTTTAATTATTAAATAGTTTAGTTAATATCCTCTTTTATTTCCTCCTTCTCCGCCAGCTGGCGGAGAAGGAGGACATTTTTCACTCTAGTGAATTGGCTGTGCCATCCGTAGCGCAGCTCGTTATTAATATAAATAACTTTAGAATATACACGCCCATGCTTCGCTGAAGCTACGCAGGGCATCCTTCGCTGCGCGAAGGATGGTGGACCTAAAGAGATTCGAACTCTTGACCTCTTGCATGCCATGCAAGCGCTCTAGCCAACTGAGCTATAGGCCCATAATAATTTTCAATTACTAATTTTACCTACCTGGCCGGTAGGCAGGAATTTTAATTGAATTTTTTAATGTTTCAATTTTTAATTTACTGCTACACATAAATTATTTGTTAAGTGATGTTGTAGGTGGTGTGATGGTGGCGCCATGAATTTGAGTCAAGCGATTTGTAATAATTTTGAACAAAGTGAATAGTTTATTGAGCTTGACAAATAGTTCATGGAGCCGAGAAGAGGAATCGAACCCCCGACCCACGGTTTACGATACCGTTGCTCTACCAACTGAGCTATCTCGGCTTATTTTTCATCTCTCCTACCGTTTCTAACTTCTACATTATAACACTTTAAATTTTATATAAATAGTTTTTAAAGTTATTGGGTATATATTCATAACTACTCAGCTACTTGCCAAATATATTCAAACATTGCTCTTTGGACATTAGTGATTTCCGCGCTTTCAATAATGATTACTACATGATCTTTAATAAAAGAAAAAAAGGCTACTTTATCACCAAACACAACTACTTCTCCATGATAATCAAAGTCCTTGGGAATAAATTTAACTTGGCGAAGTTCAGATTGACCTATTTTTTTTCTTTGTTGACCAGTTTTGGTATTCCTAATAATAATTCGAGCCAACATTTTAGCCTTCACTCTTTTTTTAACAAATTCTAAATGATAATCACCCATTGTATTTAACAAATCTTCAGCTGAACCAAATGACAATATCTCTGGATTATTATCAATTAGTATTTCTTCAAAAATTTGTTTAATTCCTTCTACTCCTTGATAGAAGCGAACACTTGGTCGATCTCTAGCAGAAGCATATAAAGCATTTAACTGTGGCAAGGCTTTTTCTAAAACTTCCACTTTTTGTTTAGCTAATTCAAAAATTTTTCGGGGATCATCCACACTAAAATATTTAATAGTTTTCTTTTTAAAACTAGAAGCAATTCCCTTTTTAACTAAAGAGTCTAAAATGTCATAACAAGATGAACGAGCTATTCCAGATTTATGAGCAATCACATTAACTGTGGCTGATCCCAACTCTAAAACAACTAAATAAAGTTTAGCTTGTTTTTTATTTAATCCAAATTGTTCTAGCGTCTTAATTAAGTGCATAGGAATTGATAAGTTTTCTAATTGTTAATTAATTTTAAATTATAAATAGACGTTATAAACGCGGTACCAATATACAAATTTCATACGAATTATACTAATTAAAATCAAAATTGGTATATTAGTATTATCTATTTGTATAATTAGTATTGTCGACATTTTCGACAACTTATTAATACCTTAATCGTAGCTTATATAAAGAATAAAGTCAATTATGATAATATTTTTAATCGAAATTATAGACTTATTTTTACAATTGGCTATACTTTACTATTAATCAAAATTGTTTGGTTAATAATCGTGAACTACTCGTTTTACTTGAATACACGATATAATGTAAATTGAAAACTAAATCAAGTTTGATTTGATAAAATATCTAGGAGGATATTATGAAAAAGAAAAAGATTGAAAAGAAACTTAATTACTATAACACGCCAAGTTTCAAGTTTAGAAAACTTCAGAGGATTCATAAAAGAGTACCTGAAACTGGTAGTTATGGTTGCTAGAGCTTCTTTGAAGCAAATTGCATAAAAACAATTCGTGAAAATTGTAAACATGAAAAAATAAACGACTGGGCAACAGATACCCAAATAAAAAATTGTAAAATCAATCAAAAATATAAATTCAAAGCAGGAGATGCATTCACTTTTATCGGTCTAGTAAAAGGTATAGTGAGATTTAACAAAAACAACAGGAAATACTTAAAAATAGAGATTGTTCCAAATAAACTATACTTTTACATTGGCATTAGTCTCTCTGGAACTTTAGGATACTTTGAAATTCTTGAAGAAATAACGATAATAACTGTCTATATTTAGAAATCAAAGACTAAAAAAGTCCTTCTTCGCTAAAGCTACGAAGGACAAGGAGGAAAAATGAAAAAAATCTTGATTGTATTAGTGTTTTGTTTAATCTTAAGCTCACTTTTTAGTAGTGATGTCATAAAAATTAAACAAAAGATTGGAAGTTCTTACAATTTTTATTTGGTGCATAGTGAAAAAAATTGGGCGACTCAATTAGTGTATGCTTCCGGAAATAAACCATGTTTACTATTTGGCGTTGCTCCTTTGTATTCTTTTAATGTCGATAAATCAAAAGTTAAACTAATTAGTTATTTTAACTTAAAATTGAATGTTAATGAAAAACATTGGCCTTTGACTGAATTCCAAAATGATACTTTCGTAATTATATCTATTGAAAAATGGTTGCTTTACTTGAGGGTAATGACAAAAATTGATAGAAACGAAAATTTATCTTGGTGGGGTAGGGAATTTCTAGAGTATCAAGTTTTTGAGGATTATAAGTTACGCTTACAAACTGAATGGAGTTATAAGGATCAAGAATGGATGCAATTTTTAGGACCGGCTATGGAATATAAAATTGCTAAACAATTATCTTTAACAATCTATCTAGGTATTAATACTAGTTATCCTTATGAAAAATCTGGTTGGATTGAAATTAAGAAAAAGTTTAAGTAAAGCCATGAACCATTTGCCACTAATAGCTCAGGTTCACGGCAAGGAGGAAAAATGAAAAATATTATCGTGCTTTTAGGTAAAATAGTAGAAAATTATCCATTACAATTCTTTGTCTTTCTCTATTTCACGGTTAGTCTTGTTCTACTATTAAAATATTATGATGAAATAAAAAATACTTTCCATTCCAAAAAGTTTTCTTATTCTCGAGAAAGAAAAATAGACGAAACCATTACTTATACATTCTTTCTTCTATTTCTATGGCCAATTTCATATTTTTTTCGACCATATAAAAACCATATTATAGCCTACAGAATTCTTAAAAATCAAACAGTAGATTTAAAAGAAATAAGTATTTATCAGGGTCATCAAATAGGGACGGAAAAATATGATTCAACATGTTTTGGTGTATTCAAAAGAAAAATTGGAAAAAAGAAAAAAATTGTCATTGAATTTTCATTAGTTCCACAAAAGAACGACTTTGTTAATCAATACCAATGTTTAATTTATAATATTGAAAATCAAAATTGGTTTTTTGAAACAAGAAGAGACGGGTAAATAATCCCTGTTAAAATTGAAAATGTGGTATACACACCTAACCACACCTAACGTATAAAACTTAAACCCGTTGAGCAAAATCAGCGGGTTTTTTATCTTTACAACTCTAGAGAGTATGAGGATTTAAATTTCTTTTTTATTTTTTTTATTATATAATGCACTTAGTTAATCATTAATAATAGGATGGAAAACAAAATTCAAATTAAAAAATTAGAAGAAAAACAGGTTGCTTTTGTTTCATTTATTGGTAATTACATTGGCAATTCCGAAGTTTTTAAAAATTTATTTAATAAACTTTTTAAATGGGCTGGACCAAAAGGATTAATTTCTTCAAACACAACATTTTTAGCATCTTATCAGGATGATCCGAAAACTACTCCGCCTGAGGAATTAAAATTAGATTTATGTATGACTATTCCTAGTGATATTGAAGTAGAAGGTGAAATAGAAAAGAAAATATTGCCAGGTGGAAAATATGTTACGATGCATGCTGAATTAACAGGACCAGAAGAATATGGACCAGCTTGGGAAAAAGTGGTTAAATGGATGATTGAGAATAATGAAGAAATAGATATGTCTAGACCGAGTTATGAAATTTATTTAAATAATCCCGAAGAACATCCTCAAAAACATCATATTGTTGAAATATGTATGAGTGCTAAAGAAAAATAAAGAAATTTTTATAGCATATCTAAAGGATTTTGAATATTTTTTAAGCTATTATTAGCTACTTTAGTATAAATTTGAGTAGTTTCTAATTTTTGATGACCCAATAATGACTGAATATAGCGTAAGTTCGTGCCATTCTCTAATAAGTGAGTAGCAAAAGAATGACGTAATGAATGGCAAGAAGCATTTTTATTTATTCCAGATATTTCCAAGGCATTAGAAAATATTTTTTGAATTGTTCTAGTGCTTAATTTTTTGTTTTGGTTATTTTTAAATAAAATTTCCTGAATATTCTCATTTTTA
>JAIOTH010000118.1 GCA_021106915.1 bacterium
AATAAACAGGCATAAAAGATAAATAAACAAAATTCTCGTTTATTACTTTGTTGAGTTTTTTTAATAATGAGGAATTACTCTCACCTTTAATTTTAACAATTTTTTGAATGTAATTTTCATCATAATTTGAAGCTACACTCTTTACGTTTAAATGAGAAAAAATGTGCAGAAAAAAATCCACATTTTTATCAACAATTAATATAGTGTGATTCTTTGATTTTTCAACAATTATTTCCATTTATGTCCTTTTTACTTATACTGAATTTCCACTAATGTTTGGCGTGTGCGGCGGAATCAGAATGATTCAGCCCGTACAAACCGACCAAACCTGAATCGGTACGATTCAGACCAAAACAAACCACCCAGCTTACCCGCTGACACGTTTGTTAAGCCCTTTTTTGTCATTATCCTGTTTAGCAATCAAGAAGTTCTGAAAAACTGTTTGAGTAAGATGACAATAAAATTCAAGACTTCTTTTTAAATAAAATTGAGATAAAATAAATGAGAGTAATATTGCAAATATGAAAAACCAAGATACTGTACAAGTATAACGAATGAAATAAATTGAATTTAAAAAGAATAAAAAAGCAATGTTACGATAAAATCCAAATTTACTTAAAAAAGACATAGAAGAAGTAGAGATGTCTTTCTGTGAAATATAATTTTTACAATAATGATAGATATTATCTTCATCTTTTAAATCTGGGATCTTAGATTTTATCTCGAGTTGTTGTTTATTAATAGATGCTTGCCAAACTCTAATGCTCTTAAACCATTTACTCCTTCTAAAACCTTTTTCAAAAATATTTGCAAATGGTTCAAATAGATAGCCTATAATAACAGGAATAATAATCAGAATAACCGTAACAATAAATGAAGGAAACTGTAATCCCAATATTGTTTCTGAGCCTTCTCGAATAATATCTGAATCTATAAAATATAAATTGATTATTATTAAAACACCAGTTACAAAATAAATAAAAATATCCCATAATTCGATTTTAATTTTTTGTATCATTTTTCTTCTCCTTTAGGACGGAATGAAGCTACATAGCATATTAGCATAAAATCTATTTCTCCCTTGAGATAGATTTTTTCATCTTTTTTAGATCACATACATTCTTAAACAAAGTTCAAGAATTTCCTTTAAAGGAAGTAGCTCCATTCCTAATATCTATCTTTATGATCATCTTTTTCAAGATTTTTTAACCTTTTTTCTTTATATTTATTAAATATATCAAGAACTTCCTCTGCATTCATTTTCATTGCTGTTTTTGAATCAACTATATGTCGTTTTCTTAGATACTCAATTCTTTTGTATTTTGTGTTATAAATTTCATAATTATGAAAATATGTATCGGATATTGCATTTTTTTTTCTCATCCTAAAATATGCTGTAACATAACGCTTTCTTTTAGGATTGACTATATAATCGAAATATTCAGATCGTTTAAAAAATTTATTAACAATTCTATCAAGTTCGTAAAGAACACTAAGATCGTTTATTCGAGAGTAATAAAATAGCCAACCATATCTTTTATTATTGCTGATTGCTCCTGTGATTAACTCATTTAAATCTTCAATGAAAACTTCCGAATTTTCTTCATTTAAAATTTTATCTTCTGTTTTAATAGGTACCATATGCTTAAAGTGAAACGCAATCTTTCTAATTTGGGATTCAACAGACGATCTTCTAACTGAGATTAAGTTTTTCTTAATTTTATAACCTAAATAGTCGAAAGTAATTGAAAGGTCATTTATTGATGTTTTTTCTTGATGTAATTCAAGTGAAATTTTTTTCATTTTTTTGCTTATAATGTTTAATAATTTTTTTAGTTTTGCTTTATCAGCAATTATCAGAAAATCATCAACATATCGAAGGTATAGTTGACTTTCACGAGAAATGAGTGTATCAAATTTACTTAAATAAATATCAGCTAAAATATTACTTATTGCTAAACCCTGTGGTATACCTGATGAATTAAGATATAAATAATTATTAGCTTTATGATAATTTTTAGGGACAATGTAATTTGAAATCGCTTGATATAGTAATTTGAGTATGTGCTTATCAGAAGATTCTGAGATTTTATCTCGTAGTTTATTCATCAATTTTTCTTTATTAATATTATCATAAAAACCTACAATATCACTTTTAATTAATATATATTGATTCAAATCATCAATATTAGAATTCATAAATTCTAATATCTTTTGTATATATTCATTCGGTAATCTTGTTGCAAGATTGTCTTTGAAAGTATATTTTAAGAATTCCTTTAGCTGAAACAGAACAAGTTGGTCTCTTTTTGATGGTATTGCTATTTGTCTTGGGAAAGCATTTTTTCTTTTAATCAATAATTTTTCTAAAAAAGGAGTAAATTTGTAAGAACCACTTAATACTTTTTTATTTACTGTTGAAATCTCATTTTTTAATTTTAAACGAAATTTCTCATTAGAAATACCATCAAGACCACATATATCTTTTGATATGATTTTTTGTCGAAATGATTTCTTTAATTCAATCTCAGAATATAAACTAGCAAATTTCTTTTGATACAATTTCATTTTATACTTACCTTTTCATTTTTATCACTCAAATATACTTATACTTCATAAGGGCTTAATGGTTGGAGTGCGCCACGACTCTTCT
>JAIOTH010000078.1 GCA_021106915.1 bacterium
AGCCAAATTATTTAATTATTTTTGTGACTGCTTTATTGCTTTTGTTAGGAATGTTAATTTTACTTTCAGCATCTTCAGTAATTTCTTATCAAAAATTCAAGAGTCCTTATTATATGTTTTGGCATCAATTTATTTTTGGTTTTTTACCAGGAATAATAGCTTTTTATGTTTGTTCAAAAATTGATTTTAAAGTATGGCAGAAATTAGCTTTTTTAATGCTTTTGATCTCCTTAGGTTTATTGATAGTTGTTTTTATACCTGGAGTTGGAGCTAATTATGGCAAAGCCCAGAGTTGGATTAATATTGCTGGAATTTCTATTCAGCCTTCAGAAATTGTAAAGTTAACTTTTTTAATTTATTTGGCTTCTTGGTTAAATAGTAAAGGGATTAGAAAAATAAAAGATGTACATTATGGTTTAATGCCTTTTATTATTTTAATGGCTGTGATTACTATTTTGATGCTTTTACAGCCAGATTTAGGTACTTTAAGTATTATTGTGATTATTGCTTTAACTAGTTTTTTTGTGGGCGGTGGAAATATTAAGCATATTTTAGCAATTATTTCTGGGGCAATGCTATTATTTTTTATAGCAATTAAAATGGCTCCTTATCGGGCAGCTCGGTTTATAGTATTTATGAATCCCAATGCTGATCCACAAGGATTAGGTTATCATTTAAATCAAGCTTTGATTGCTGTGGGTTCGGGAGGAATTTTTGGTGTTGGTCTAGGGCATTCTCGACAAAAATATGGTTATTTACCAGAAGTAGCTGGTGATTCAATATTTGCGGTAATGGCTGAAGAATTAGGTTTTGTATTTTGTTTAGTTTATATTTTGTTAATTTTTGTTTTAATCTATCAAGGTATTTTGATTGCTAAAAGATCTAAAAGTTATTATGGTAGAATATTAGCAGCAGGAATAGTGTCTTGGATTGGATTTCAAAGTTTTTTAAATATTGGATCAATGATTGGTTTATTGCCGATGACGGGAGTACCTTTACCATTTTTAAGCTATGGTGGAACGGCAATGATTATGAACTTGGCAGCTATCGGAATTTTGGTTAATATATCGAGGTATACAAGAACGTGACAAGGATGACTTTGAAGTGTCATCCTGAACTTCTTGCCTACCGGCAGACAGGGATTCAGGATCTTGAGATTCCGGATCAAGTCCGGAATGACATATTGTATAAATAAAATTCATATGAAAATACTATTCAGTGGTGGAGGAACACTTGGTCCTGTCACACCACTTATTGCCATTATTAATGAAATTAAAAAAATTCATCCCGCAGATGAGATATTTTGGGTATCTACAAAAAATGGTGTAGAAAATAAGCTTTTAGATGAATTGAATATTAAAGTTTATCAAATTACATCAGCTAAATTAAGAAGATATTTTTCTTGGCAGAATTTTGTTGATATTTTTAAATTTATTAAAGCTCTAGGGGATTCTTATCAAGTAATTAAAAAAATTAATCCAGATATTATTATTAGTGCGGGTGGGTTTGTGAGCGTGCCTTTAGTTTGGGTTGGTAAATTATTAGGAAAAAGAATCTTAATTCATCAGCAAGATATTCAATTTGGTTTAGCAAATAAATTAATGTTTCCCTTTGCTAATCAAATTACTATTACTTTTCTAGAACAATTAAATAAGTTTCCAAAAAAGAAAGTAATTTTAACTGGAAATCCTTGTCGTTTTACAAAAAAAGAAATTGCGGATTTAAATCGAGAAGAATTATTGAAAAAATATAAATTAAATTCAGAAAAAAAGATAGTTTTAATTATCGGTGGAGGAAGCGGATCAGTAGATTTGAATCAATCGATTTATAATAATATTCAAAAGTTAACTGAAAAAGCCCAAATTATTCACGTTACTGGTCAAGGTAAAAATAAAGATATTTTTTTGAAAGATTATCATCAATATGAATTTCTTAAAAAAGAGATTTTAGATTTAATGTTTTTAGCTGATTTAGTGGTATCACGAGCAGGAATGGCTACTTTAACAGAATTATCTTTTTTAGGAAAGGCTAGTATTATTATTCCTTTAGCAGGACAGCAAGAAGATAATGTAGATTTTTTTCTTAAAAAAGAGGCTGTGGAAAAGTCAGAAATAAAAAACTTGACAGAGCAAATTATTTCTCTCTTATCAGAGGAAGACAGAAGAAATAAATTGGGTTATAATTTAAATAAGATAATGCCTCAAGATAGTATTCAAAAAATAATTAAAGAAATTTATAAATTTAATTAGTTAGTAGTTGGTAGTTTGTAGTTTTTAGCTACAAACTACCAACTACTAACTACAAACTAGACAATGAATCTAGATAAATATAAAAAAGTTTTTGTAATTGGTATTGGTGGGATTGGCGTTTCGGCAATTGCTAAAATGATGCTTGCTTTAGGTAAGGAGGTCTATGGTTCGGATTCTTGCCAAACAGATTTGACTCGTTCTTTGGAAAAAGAAGGAGTTCATATTTTTTATAAACAAGAAGCTGTAAATTTAGATCAAAGTTTTGATTTAGTGATTTATAGCCCCGCTATCTTAAAAACAAATCCAGAATTAAAAAAAGCTTGTCGTTTGAAAATAAAATCTTATTCTCACTTTGAATTTTTAGGGGAGCTGTCTAAGGATTACACAACTATTGCCATTAGCGGTACACATGGTAAATCTACTACTACAACTTTATTGTCGATGATGATGATTAATGCTGGTTTAGATCCAACTATTTTCGTGGGTAGTAAAATATGTTCTTTAAATACTAATTTTAGACTAGGAAAATCAAAATATTTAATTATAGAAGCAGATGAATATAATCGAAAAATGTTAAAATTATACCCAGATTATATTGGCTTACCAGCTTTAGACAAAGATCATTTAGATGTTTATGGTAGCTTAAAAAATATTAAAAAGTCTTTTCAGAAATTTATTGATAAATTAAATAATAAGACTAATTTAGTTTATAATATTGACGATGTGAATATTAAAGATTTGAAGTTAAGCTCCAAGGCTTATAGTATTGGTTTAACATCTGATGCCACTTTGCATATAGAAAATGTTAAGAAAAAGTACTATAAGCAATATTTTGATTTATGCTTAGGAAGAAAAAAGCTTTGTAAAATAGAAACTAAATTACCTGGTTTTTACAATATTTATAATATTTTAATTGCTAGTGGCTTGGCTTTGCAATTAGGAGTTAAATCTAGTGTAATTTCTAAAACTGTGCGAGAATTTCAGGGTTTATGGCGGAGATTTGAGTTGCTAGGTAAATTAAAAACTAATTTAATTTTTTCAGATTATGCTCATCATCCTACGGAGATTAAGGCTCTTTTATATGGAGTGCGTGATTTTTATGCTAATAAAAAAATAGTTATTATTTTTCAACCTCATCAAGAAGATCGTACAGAGAAATTGTTTGATGAGTTTGTAGATAGTTTTAAATTAGCAGATGATATAATTTTGTTTCCAGTTTATAAAGTTTCTGGTCGTAGATCTAAAAATGCCAAAAGTTCCTATGATTTGTTTTTAGAGATCAGAAAAAATCATTTAAGCGAGGAACAAAATATTTTTTATAATAAAACTTACCCAGAATTAAAAAAACAAATTTCTAAATATAAAGATGCTGTGATTTTAGTTGTCGGAGCTGGGGACATTGATGATTTTGGGAGAAATTTTCTTTCTTTAAAAAAATAAGTAAATAAAAAACCCATGACAATTACGCCTGGGTTTAATTTTTACTAGAGCTAGTTAATTAGCGCGCTCTAGCAAAGCTTCCTTTGCAATTTTAATCGCTTTTTCTAGAACCAACATTGATTCTAGATTGTCTACGCTTATTATTACAATAGGCATGTTTTTCAAAATATCACTTTGCGTGATATTTTCACCCCCTATTTTTTTTTGGGTTTTTAACTGTCGGAAACTTATTCCAACCTTAAAATGATTTTCGTTGAAAATTTGTACACCAACAGCCACCTTACCTTGACCCAATTTGACTTCTATTTTCATAATTCCTCCTAATCTTTAATCCGAGTTGGTACAGAGCCTGCGAGTTAGTAATTCTAAGGTGCGGATGCGTGATTCCAATCTGAATCTAATTTTAATAATTTAATTGTCGTGCCTGTTGCTAAGGCAGAACCCCTTATTTGTAATAAGGTCATTGCAACTTTTCTTTAGATAATTAGATTATTGTTGGAGGTTTTTTGAATTTTCAAAGAACATTCTTAATATAGAAAGCAGTAGAGGAGATTTAAGTCCGTCATTCATTATATATTTGTGTCTACGGTAATCTTCTGTACTGCTTTTTATATTAATATATAACTATATCATATTATTATAATAATGTCAAGGGTTTATTAAAATTTGATTCATTGTTATACTGAGATAGTTAAAAGAACAATATGAATGAATTATTAAAAAAATTTCCCAACATAGAGACGGAGTATAACTTAGCTCAGCTAACTACTTTTAAAGTTGGCGGTCAAGCTAAGTATTTTTTAATTAGTGATGACTTAGAAGAAATTCAAGCAGTGATTAAATTTTGTTTAGAAAATGAAATTAAATATCAGATTATTGGAGCAGGAAGTAATTTATTAATTAGTGATCAGGGCTTTGCTGGTTTAATTATTAAGATTAATAATAAAGATATTGATGTTAATGATTCAAGGTTAAAAGTAGGGGCTGGTGTTTTATTATTTGAATTTGTTAATCTGGCTTTAAAAAATAATTTAACAGGACATGATTTTTTGATTGGTATTCCAGGAAGTATGGGTGGAGCAATTTATGGTAATGCTGGAAGTTATGGTAATGATATTGCTAGTATTGTGCAGAGCGTCAGAATTATTGATGGTCAGGGAAATATTAAAGAACTTAATCAAGAAGAATGTCGCTTTGCTTATCGAGATAGTTATTTTAAACATAATGATTGTCTGATTTTTGATGTAGTTTTAAGTTTACAAAAAGGTAATGTTGATGAATTTAGAAAAAAAATGATAGAAAGATTTAAAGTTAGAAAAAATATTCATCCTATGGAGTTTGGTAATGCTGGATCTTTTTTTAAGAATATTGAAATTACGGAAGATGTTAAAGATAAATTAAATGGTAAGCTAGATATTTCTAAGTTTGATGGTAAAAAAATACCAGCTGGTTTTTTAATTGAACAAGCTGATTTAAAGGGTTGGCAAGTTGGTGGAGCAGAGGTCTCTGAAAAACATGCTAATTTTTTGATTAATAAGAATAACGCTAAGGCTCAAGACATTTTTGATTTAGCAGATTTGATTAAAAAGAAAGTTTTTGATAAATATGGAATTGAATTACAGGAAGAAGTGCAGTATATAGGTTTCTAGTTGGTAGTTTGTAGTTGGTAGTGTTAATAAAAAAAACAATCTTTTAAAATTGCTCTAGTAAACAAATATTTTTATTTATTTTTTTATGTTAATTAAAAAAATATCAATAATAGATAGTATGCATTGTTTATCAAAAAAGTAAAGATTTAAAAAGTGTGTTATAAAAAAACCTCTTGATCCAGATGGATTCAAGAGGCAAATTACAAGAGATTAAAATTTGGTTTTATGGAATATTTTTTTTATTCCATTTTGTTGAGCGAATTTTTGATTTCGCTCTAAAGATTCTTTAATTTTATTTAAACAATAGGGACATATTTCCCCTTCGACGATAATCATTTTTTCAAGTGTTCCCTTGTTAGGGGATTGTGTGATTTCCTTACAATGAGGACAGATAATAATTGTTTTTTTGGGATCATTTTGTGTCTCAAAATTGTTTTTAATTTTTGAATTACGATTTATTAAATATTTAATCAAAGATTTAATTAAATCATAAATAAACACAGTCATTATAATTATCCCCACATTTATAATAACGTCAGAAAATATAAAATTCATTATTCCCCCTTATTTTATTTGTACTCAATTTTTTTGAGTATTTTCCAACAACGATTGCAAAGCCAATACATGCCATCTAAGGGTCGACTGGTATCATAAATATTACCATAAATAAGCCAATATTTTTGATAGTTTTTTTTGCCATGAAAATTGAGAAAACATTTTATTTCGTTTAACATCTCATCCTCCTTTTTTTATGAGCAATCCATTGTAGATAAGCTCATTTTGCTTTTTGTTTTTTCTATCACCAATTTATATTATTAATGATGGTTTGTCAAATTAAAATTTTATGTTAAGATAGATGAACTTATAAGATACATTTATGAATTTGTTAAATATTATAGTATAATTAATATAAGTTAATAAATAATATTTTAAACACGATTTATCCTGTTAAATCAATTTTACAATAAATAATCAAATAATTGAACAGGAAAATTTTAAAATATAAAATAAATAATTTAATTATTAATATTTAACAGGATGAACATTCAATTTTATGCTAAAAATATTGAGTTAAGTGCTAGGGTAAAGGATTATATTCAAGATAAAATAGGGGGCTTAGATAAATTTAATTTGAATGTTACGGAATGTAAAACAGACTTATCAAAAGATGTTCGTCATCAAAAAGGAGATATTTATCGTTTTGAGGTAAATATTAAGATAGCAGATCATAAAAAATTAATTAGAAGCGCTGTTGAATCAAGTGATATTATGGCAGCTATTGATCAAGTTAAGGACAAATTACAAAGACAAATTAGTAAAATTAAAGACATGTCAAAAAATCGATAAGGGTTTTTTGAATGTTTAATTTTTTGTCTGTCGTTGAGTAAAGTATTTGAAGACTTTGTTGTCATTCCGGACTTGATCCGGAATCTTAATTTCAATATTTAGTGGCATTAGAAATTTTGAATGAATTGAGATCCTGAGTCAAGCTCAGGATGACATCTGAGCTGAGCGGTAAATTGAAATTTAAAATTAATAATTACCTGCCTGCCGGCAGGCAGGGAAATTCTAAGTTATGTCATTATTTTCAAAATTATTCAAAGATCCGAATCAAAAATATATTGAATCTTTACAGCCAATTATAGACCAAATAAATTCTTTAGAAGAAGAAATAAAGAAGTTAAGTGCTGAAGAATTAAGGAGTAAAACTCAAAAATTTAAACAAGATTTAGAAAAAAATAAAGTTACTCTGGATGAGATATTACCAGAGGCCTTTGCTATGGTTCGAGAATCTGCTAAAAGAACTTTAGGACAGAGACATTATGACGTACAGTTAATGTCCGGAATAAGCTTGCATCGAGGCCGGATTGCAGAAATGAAGACTGGTGAAGGTAAAACTTTGAGTTCTACCCTAGCTCTTTATTTAAATGCTTTGGCAGGTCCAGCTCATTTGATTACGGTTAATGATTATCTATCTAAAAGAGATTGTGTTTGGATGGGACAAATTTATCATTATTTAGGTTTGAGCGTGGGTTCAATTGAGCATGAAGCTTCTTATGTTTATGTAGAAAAAGAAGGTGAAATTTCATCAGACGTGATTAAAATTGAAGATGATTATTTAAAATTGGTTTCTAGAAGAGAGGCTTATCAAGCAGATATAGTTTATGGAACCAATAATGAGTTTGGTTTTGATTATTTGCGGGATAATATGAAAAATTCTTTGGAAGAATTATGTCAAAGAGGTTATCATTATTGTATTATTGATGAGGTTGATTCAGTTTTAATAGATGAGGCTCGAACTCCTTTAATTATTAGTTCTCCAGACGTTGAATCTACAGATAAATATCAGATTTTCAGCCAGGTAGTTAAAAGTTTAGAGGAAAATAAACATTATAATATTGATGAAAAAATGCGTTCAGTGACTTTTACGGAAGAAGGTCAGTCATATATGGCTGATAAGTTAAAAGAAGATCCTTGGGCCAAAGCTGATTTTACGACTATTTTTCATTTAGAGGCATCTTTGAAAGCTCAATTATTATTTAAAAAGGATAAAGATTATATAGTTAAAGATGGTGAAGTGGTAATTGTGGATGAATTTACAGGTCGATTAATGGCAGGACGAAGGTATTCCGAAGGTTTGCATCAAGCCATTGAGGCTAAGGAAAAAGTTAGTGTGCAAAGAGAAAGTATGACTTTAGCTACAGTTAGTTTTCAAAATTATTTTAGAATGTATAAAAAATCATCTGGAATGACTGGTACGGCTGCCACTGAAGCTGAAGAATTTGCTAAAATTTATAGTTTGGAAGTGGATATTATTCCTACTAATAAACCAATAATCAGACAAGATTTAAATGATAAAATTTATAAATCTGAGAATGGTAAATTTAAAGCTATTATAGAAACTGTTAGAGAAAAAAATAAAAAAGGACAGCCAGTATTGATTGGTACAATTTCTATTGAGAAAAATGAATTATTAGGGAAATTATTGTCTCAAGAGGGAATAAAATGTAACTTATTAAACGCTAAACAGCACGAAAAAGAAGCAGAAATTATTTCTCAGGCTGGTAAATTAGGTGCCGTCACTGTAGCAACTAATATGGCTGGTCGAGGAGTCGATATTATTTTAGGAGGTTATCCTTTTAATCAAGCAGAATATGAGAAAGTTAAATCTGCTGGAGGTTTACATGTTATTGGTACTGAAAGACATGAATCTCGAAGAATAGATAATCAGCTTCGAGGGCGTTCTGGTCGACAAGGTGATCCAGGTTCTTCACAGTTTTATGTTTGTATGGATGATGATAGTATGCGAGTTTTTGGTTCGGATAGATTAAAGTAAATCATGAATACTTTAAAATTACCAGAAGATATGCCAATTGAAAATGGTTTAGTTTCTAAGTCAATCGAAAAAGCTCAAAATAGAGTAGAAGGATATAATTTTGATATGCGGAAACATTTAGTAGAGTATGATGATGTTTTAAATAAACAAAGAGAAACTATTTATAAAAAAAGAAAGGATATTTTAAAACTTTTTGTCGGAAAAAAAGTAGCTGATTATCAAAATTTAAGTGATTATACCTTAGAGTTGATTAATAATGAAATATCAGAAGTGGTTTCTTTTCATACTTCTTCAGAGTCAGGAACGGTATGGAATATGCAGGAAATTATTGAAACCATGGGTACTATTTTTCCTCTAAGTGATGATGAAAAATTTAAAGTTGAAGATATTGGTGTCCAAAAAGATAAATTAAAAGAGGCTCAAGCTCGAACTAGAATAATAGATTATTTTTCAAACTTAGCTCAAGAAAAGTATAAAAATTTAGAAAAACAGCTTGGCTCTATTTCAGGAATTGAAAATTCAAAAATAATGTCAGAAATAGAAAAAAGAATTTTATTGCGTAGTATTGATAGTCTGTGGGTTGATCATTTGGATAATATTACTCATTTACGAACTGGAATTGGTTTGCGAGGTTATGCTCAAGCAGATCCTTTAGTGGAATATAAAAGAGAGTCTTATGACCTTTTTGTAAAACTTTTAAATAATATTCAAAATCAAGTAGTCTATAGCTTATTTAAAGTAATTCCAGCAGTAGAATTGATTGATAATGGGAAGCAGAGTTTAAGAATGCAAACTAATGATCCTACTCAGTCTAAGGCTTTTAATGTTGCTAATAAATTACAAAGAGAAGGAAATAGTAATCAAGAAAGTCATCAAAAAATCACTTTAAAAAATAAAGAAGTTCAAAAATTTGGTCAGAAAGTTGGTCGGAACGATCCTTGTCCATGTGGTTCAGGGAAAAAGTATAAGAAATGCTGTGGGAAATAAATTCATTTTAAAAATATGGTATAATAAAATTAATTAAAAATTAATAATAAATATATGGAAAAGGTACCTTGGTGTGCACCAATCGAGAGTAAACCTACTGTTGCTGAAAAAAGGTTATCAAAATTAAAAGAAA
>JAIOTH010000124.1 GCA_021106915.1 bacterium
CTTAGGAGGAACCTTACATTCGTCGTCATTAGCTACTGGAGCTCTATTATTTTCTATAGTAATATAAACCGTGGCATACTCAGAATATTTTTCGCCATCATAAGCTCGATATTGAAATTTATCCTTACCCTCTTTAGAAGTTGGTTCATATACAAAAGTTCCATCTTTATCAAACTTTTGTAAAATTCCATATTCTAATTTCAAAGGTAATTTTTCATCAAAAATAGCATATAATTTATCACCATCTTCATCTGTATCATTATCTAAAACGTTTTCTTTCAAAATTTCCTTATAAAAAGTCGTAAACTCATCATCATTAGCAATAGGAGCATGATTACCTTCTACCGTAATATAAACCGTAGCGTACTCAGAATACTTTTCACCATCATAGGCTCGATATTGGAATTCATCTTCACCTTCTTTACCAAAAGATTCATACACAAAATGCCCATCTTCACCAAATTCATGTATAATGCCATATTTCAATTCAAAAGGCATTTCTCCGTCAAAAATAGCATATAAATCGTCATTATTCTGATCTGTGTCATTATCTAAAACATTCTCAATTAAAATTTCCTTAAGAGGAATCTTATATTCGTCATCATTAGCCACTGGTGGATAATTATATTCTGGAGTTACTGTAATATAAACAGTAGCGTAATTAGAATATTTCTCGCCATCATAAGCTCGATACTGAAACTTATCTTTACCTTCTTTAGATGAAGCTTCATATAAAATGGTTCCATCTTCATTAAACTCGCGTAGAATTCCATATTCTAATTCTAGAGGTAATTTTTCATAAAAAATAGCCACTAAACCATCATTGTTTCTATCTATATCATTATTTAAAACATTAGCATTCAATAATTCCGAAGTTGTAACTTCAAATTTATCAGAAACAGCAGTTGGCATATAATTATAATAATCTATCTCCCTCACAAAACCATCTTTGCTAACATAAATAAATTTCAAAAAACTACTGTTATTTTTTCCGTCACTTTCTGCTTGAGCAATATTAAATATTAAATTATAAGCAGTAATTGTATCGCCGATGCCACTAGCATGTTCTAAAAAAATAGTACCACTATTATCTGCTTCTCCCAGTCCCTTCGAAAAATTAATTTCATCATTAGGAATATCAGTCGATAAAGTAATTGCTGAGCCTACTTCCTCCAAACGATCATACTCCTGATTTCGAGTAGCATAAGAGTCCCCATGATAGGTCACAAAACTATGAGGCATAAATTTAATCCCATGCCCAAAATCATGATAACGAGCTTCTGCATTTTGTTTAGTAGTTCTAATTGCTTGAATTATGAAATCCTTAGTTGTAATTAACTGACTCTGACCTTGTAAATTACCATAGATTGGGATAGCTGTCATACCTAACAAAACAATTATTCCAAAAACTATAAAAATTTCTATCACTGTAAATCCCCTACCTCTTTTCTTTAATATTTTCATAAATATAAAACTCAAAATTATTTAAAATTTACAAATCTTAATTATCTAATATTTCCTGTAATCTGATAAATTGGGGTAATAATTGATAGAGCCAAAAAAGCAACCACTAAACCAATAAAAATTAATAATATTGGCTCAATAGCTGTAGAAAGCGACTTAGTGGTATTATCAGCTTCTAACTCATAAAAATCTGCTAAAAATAAAAGCGATTCTTCTAATTTACCAGTTTCTTCACCCACGCTAATCATTCTGGTCACTAACTTAGGAAAATACTGCTCAAATTTAGCCAATTGAGTAGATAATCTAACTCCCTTACCTAGAGAATTAGAAATTTTACTTAAAGCTTTTCGAAAATAATAATTATCAACAGTAATCTTAGTAACTTCTAAAGCCTCGTCAATATTTAAACCACTTTTTAATAAGGTACCTAAGGAACGACAAAACCTAGCCAAATTAGACTGCTGAGTTAATTTTCCAATAATTGGAATCTTTAAAAGCATTCGATGGGTTACTGGTTGAGAAAATTTAGCTTTAGCTAACCAGACCATTAAAATAAAAAATCCTATTGATCCTGAAAAAAGAATAATAGCTTGCTCACGTACTAATGCCGAAAACCAAATTAAAGCTCGTGTAGAAAAAGGCAAATCCACTTTTAGACCTTCAAATAATGGCGTAATCTTAGGTAATACTAAAAAAGACATAGTAATACCTAAAATAAAAGTAGCTCCTAAAACTACCGCCGGATAAAGCATAGCTCCTTTAATTTTCTCTTTTAATTGTCGTTCTTTTTCCAATTGTTCAGCAATATTAGTCAAATTTTCTTCTAAATTACCTGATATCTCACCTGCCCCCACAATATTAACAAACATGCTCGAAAAAACTCTTTGATGCCTCTTAAAAGATTCTGCTAAAGATTGACCAGCATTAAGAGAAGATAAAATCTTGCTTAAAACTTTTTTAAATTTGCCACTAGCTTGTTCCTTAGTAATTTCAATTGCCTCTACAATATTTAAACCAGCTTTCAGCATCACACTCAAATGCTTAGCAAAAATAGCTTTAGTTTTTAAATCAATTCCGCCGATAGAAACATCTAAATCTAAAATTGATTGTTTTTTCTGTTTTATTTTTCTTGTTTTCATCCCATTAATAAAATTATTTTTTTATTTAAAAATTTGATTCATCCCTGCTGATAGACAGGCATTGGCATCATAAAATTAGTATCATTAGTATCCTAATCTCTAGCTACTCTTAAAACTTCTTCAATAGTAGTTATCCCATTTAAAACTTTTTCTAAACCATCTTCCAACATAGTCTTCATACCATCAGCTCTAGCCTGTTTCATGATCTCTCCACTAGAAACTTTTTTAACAATCAAATTCTTAATATCATCTGTCATTTCTAATAATTCAAAAATACCTACTCGTCCTGTATAACCTGTTCCCCCACAAATTGGACAACCCCTTCCTTTATAAAAATTTATTTTACCAATATCCTTACCTTTCATATCATGAAGAATTTTTTTGATATGTTTTTGGTAACTTAAAATTTTTTTCTGTTTTTGATCTAATTTATAAGAAACTCGACAAGCAGTACAAATTTTCCTGACCAATCTTTGAGCAATTATAACATTCACTGTCGAAGCTACTAAATAAGGTTCCACACCCATTTCAATTAATCTTGGTAAAGTAGTAGGAGCATCATTAGTATGTAAGGTTGATAAAACCAAATGACCAGTTAAAGCCGAATTAACAGCAATACCAGCCGTTTCCTTATCTCTAATTTCTCCTACCATAATAATGTCTGGATCCTGACGCACAATTGCTCTCAATCCCTTAGCAAAAGTTAAACTAGTCTTAGGATTAACCTGAATCTGACTAATTCCTTCAATATCATATTCTACTGGATCCTCAATAGTAGAAACATGCACTCTAGGTCTATTCAAAATTTTTAATACAGCATATAAAGTAGTAGTTTTACCAGAACCAGTTGGTCCAGTTACTAAAATCATACCATGAGGACTTTTGACTACTTTCTGTACAGTTTGTAAATTATTTCTATTAAAACCCAAATTTTCTAAATCAAATTGTCTATTTTGGGAAGACAATAAACGCATCACCATATTTTCACCCTCCACCACTGGAACTGATGAAATTCGAACATCAATTACTTCATTAGCAACACTAAACCTCAACTTACCATCTTGAGCAGCTCGATGTTCATCTGTTCGCATTTTTCCCAAAATTTTAATCCGCCGTAAAATCAAATCATGTAAATCTTTTGGTAATTCTAAAACTTTATGCATTACCCCATCAATTCTAAATCGAACACCTATTTTATCTCGATAAGGCTCAATGTGGATATCACTAGCTTTATTATGTTGACCATATTTTAAAATAGTATCTACAATCTCCACTATTAAATCATCTCTATCCTCTCGAGACAAAGTCTGATCTTTTAGTTCCCCTAACATTCTATCAAACTCTTCCTGTAAAGAACCTTTATAAAAATCGAGAGCTAATTTAAGATCCCTATCAGTTATAAAATTAACTAAAACTTTTAAACCAGACTTTTTTCTAATCAGATTAATTATTTCTAAATCTCCCGGATTAATCATTCCTACTTTTAGATTTTTTTCATCCTTAAAAAAGGCAATAATTTTTCTAGAACGAGCAACTAATTCTGGAATTGTATGAAGAGCTTCTTCTTCTATTTTCTCATTTTTTAAATCTATAAAAGGAACATTAAAATATTCAGCTATAGCCTCTCCATATATTTCTTTAGTAAGAAGGTCATTATTGAATAAATAATCCAAAACTGACCCGCCTTCTTTTTTAACATAGTCTTCAGCTTTTTTTAAATCTTCCTTTGAAAGATAACTTTGATCCAAAAGAATTTTTTTTATTTTTTCTTCTTCCATTTATTTTTATTTTTATCGAAAATATTTAATTGATCTTAAATTTAAAAATCAACCTACTATTTTTTTAACTTTTTTAATAATATCAGCGATTGAAATATTTGATTTTACTAAAAAATCTAGCACTCCCAAATCTTTAGCTTTTTTAATATCATCATCCTGACTTAAATTAGAAGTAATAATGACTTTAACTTTTTTCTTTTTTAACTTAGAAAATTCTTCTAAAAATCCGAAACCATCCATTTTAGGCATTACCAAATCTAAAAGAATTAAATCAATTTTTTGTTTTTTTACAATATCTAAAGCCTCTTGGCCGTTAAAAGCATTAAAAATTTCAAAACCAGATTTTTCCAATTTTAACTTTAACACCTTAGCCAGAGCTCTTTCATCTTCTACTACTAATATTTTTTTAGACATATAATAGATACTATTAACTTAATCTTTCTTTAACTTTTTTAACAATGTCTTCTAACTTCCAATCTGACTTCACTAAATAATCATGAACTCCTGATTGCATTCCTTCAATAGCTTTTTTACTATCATTTAAATTAGTTAATAAAATAACTGGTACTTTTTTACCCCATTGATCTTCTCTTAATTTACTAAGCATAGTCATTCCATCCATTTTCGGCATTACAATATCTAATAAAATTAAATCTGGTCTTTCTTTCAAGGACATACTTAAACCTTGTTTACCATTTCTAGCATTTAAAACATCAAATCCTTCACTGCTAAATCTCTTAGATAGCACCTTAGCCATGGCTATTTCATCTTCAATAATTAAAATTTTCTTTTTTAAATTCATATACTTAAAAATTAATCTACACTTTTTAATTGTTTCTTAATATCTTCAATTATATCACCTAATTTAAAATCTGCCTTAACATAGTATTTATCTACTCCAAAACTAATATAAGATTTCACTTTATCAGCACTAGCTGTATTCGACACTACAAAAACAGGAATTTTTTTCCATTTTTTATTATTTTTAACTTCAATAATAAAATCTAAACCATTTTTTTCTCCTAATAAATAATGATCTAGCCAAATTACATCTACTCTTTCTAATTCCAATAAAAGATTTAAAGCTTGTTCGACTTTACGAGCCGTCACAACTTTAAAAGAATGGTCATCTAATTTTCTTTTTATTGCTTCTTGCAATGGTATTTCATCCTCAATAACTAATATTATTTTATCGTCTTTATCAATCATAATTTTTTAGTTTAAATAGTAAAATTATTATATTATTTTTTTAAAAAAATAACTAGATATATAAAAAATTAACCTAATTTTTTAGTACCAGCTTTTTTCTTCATTCCACTTAAAGGCATTTCCACAAGGAAAGTAGTTCCTTTATTTAATTTAGATTTAAAACTTATCTTTCCTTGAACATTGTCAACTATTGACTTTATAATATATAAACCCAAACCAGTACCCTCTGTATCCTTCTCTTTAATATTATCAGCTCTAAACAATTTTGAAAATACCCTATCTTGCTGACTTCGAGGTATACCGTAACCATTATCACTTACTTTAATAATAAATTTTCGATTTTTTTTCTTAATAATTAAACTCACCTTACCTCTAGCCGGCGTATATTTAACAGCATTAGATAATAAATTTTGAAATATCATAGTCATCAATTCTACATCAACTCTAATTTTAGGAAGTTGAGAATCATATTTTTTAATAAATTTAATATTTCTAGCTTTTATTCTAGGCTGTAATTCTTTAATGACTATATCTGCCAAATAACAAATATTAACCAACTTCGGTCTTACCATAAAAGTTCCTAATTCCAAACGCGAAACATTTAATAAAGCATTTACCAATTTAACCATCCGCTGATTACCAAAATATATCTCCTCTAAATAACCTTTTTGCTCTCTATTTAATTCACCGGCATCACCAGCTAAAAGCATTTCCGCATACCAATTTATAGAAGAAAGTGGCGTTCGTAATTGATGAGAAGCTAAAGAAACAAACTCAGTTTTAGCTTTATCAATTTGATACTCTCTGGTAATATCTTTATCAACACCTCGATAGCCCAAAAAAGATCCATCTTTCCCAATAATTGGCATTCCATTAGTCTGAAGATATATCTTGCTTCCATCTTTATGAATACTAAGATTAACTAGATCCTTAATTGGTAATTTTTTTTGAACAATTTTTTTAAATTCCTCACTAACCCGTTGAGCCTCTTTTTCATCCATTAAATCAAAAGGTGTTTTACCAATAACTTCTGAGGATTTATAACCCAACACTTTCTCAACACTATCTGTCACATAAGTATATTGCCCTTGAGCATCAATTTCCCATATCCAATCTGACGAACTTTTAGCAATATCCTCAAAACGTTTTTCAGAAACAATAGCTCGTCTTTTTTCCTCCTCAACATCTTCTAAAATATTCAAAACTGCCACTTGCTGATCAGTC